>JAISWS010000206.1 GCA_031270725.1 Syntrophomonadaceae bacterium
CCCCCCGTCACGAACGCCGACGGCTCGACCACGCTGCCGGGCGGCGGCACGGTGACGATGGAAAACGGCGCGAAGATAACCGCGCCGGAAGGTACCGTCATAGACAAAGACGGCACGGTCATGATGAATAGCGGTATGGCGAACATTGATCTGCCGGGCGGCACGGCAATCAGCCTGCCCGCCGGCAGCACCGTCAGCGCGGCCGGCAGCGTTCACGTCGGTGCGGGCGGCGCGTCCCTCGGGACAAATCTGAGAATCGCCGCCGATACTGTAATACTGCTTGACGCGGACGTGCCGCTCGGCTATGTGGTGACTTCCGGCCATCCGTTCATCGACGTGAAAAAGAGCGACTGGTTCGACGGCAACGTAACCTTCGTATACGTCCACGGCCTGTTCGCCGGAACGGGCGCGATCACGTTCAGCCCGGACGCCTCCATGACCAGAGGAATGTTAGTTACGGTACTCGGACGGCTTTACGGAGTGGACGCCGGAGCTTACAGCGCTAACAGCTTCAGCGACGTACAGGCTTCGTGGTATTACGCTCCCTATGTCGAATGGGCGAAACAGGCCGGTATAGTCAGCGGCGTTGGCGATAATAAGTTCGCGCCGGACGCGGAAATAACCAGGCAGGATTTGGCGGCGATTCTCCTGCGTTACGCGAATTTCAGCCAAAAACACTTCCCCGCGACCCGGCAGTTTGTTACCTTCGCGGATGACGCGCAAATAGCGGATTACGCGAAAATCTCCGTGCAGAGCCTTTACAACGGCGGCATAATAAGCGGCAAGCCGAACAATATATTTGACCCGAGGGGAAACGCGACCAGAGCGGAAGTAACAGCCATGATGCACAGATTTATCGAAGCGGCGAAATAACCGCTTATATACGGAAAAAATAACGAGAATATCATAACGGAAGCCTCGCCGGAGTCTGAAACAACTCCATCTCCGGCGAGGCTTTTCGCCGCTATCGGCGCCCATCGCCGCCCATAAACAGCCGCGACTATTTTAGGAGTTTTGGGCAACGCTCCGGAAACGCCCGTTTTTTCGATTATTTTCAATTATTTTCGATTAATACCGCGATTAATGTTATGTTATGGGACGGTTTTCGCGGTTTTTTCAATCAAAGCATACTGCGCGTGAAAAAAACCGCCGGCCTTTTTTTACCTCAATTTTTTTACTTCAAAATAAAAGGAAAGCCGCGTTAAAAGTAAAATAAGCCGTTGCCGGAAAGGGGGAAAGTATTATTTTTCGCCCGCGCCGGGAGTATTTGAATAAGGGAAAATGAGACGCGGGTATAAGGCGCCTGTTGTTTACCGCCGGAAGTTATGTTATAAATAAAAAAGAAAGTTTTGTTCTCAATAAAGAATGTTAATCTTGGAGTGCTGTCTATTTAATGTATTTTGGGGGAACATCATGTTTGGATATACTGTCGGGATATCGATAATTTTGTTTTCTTTATTGGCGATAATATCGCTGAAACGCCTTATGAGCGGGAAAAGCGCGGGCATAGCGGGGAAAGCGGCCGGAGTAGTAATTATAATTTTAGTCGTAGCGTTTGCCGTTTGGATATTCTATGAAATACCCTCCTATGAAAGGCAGCAGGCACGTTTGAATTTAGAGAACGGGCAGGAGTACTGGAGACAAAATGATTACGAAAACGCTCTGCAAAGTTTTATGGCGGTCAAGGATATTGATGAACAGACTTACGAACAGGTACAGCCGTACATAGCGGAATTACAAAAAATCGTGGCTGAAAATGATTTGGCGCGGGCAAAAGATTTTTATTCCAGTCGGCAATATAGCGACGCTTTAAGCATACTGCAAAAAAGCATGTCTAATTTTATTCTGCCGGAAGCGCAGGAGTTGCTGCCGATGTATACCGATGCCGCTGGCGATTGATTTAAATTTATTACGTGATTTTTAAAAAAGGGGCTTATTTTTCGAAAACTAAAATCGTTTTAGAGGTGTACTGAAAATGATGTTACAGCGCCAAAAAAAATGGCTCGAAAGTCTATACGCTATTGGTGCGATAATTATAGGTTTGATTTTGCTGGTGAGTTTTTTAGGACGTTATTTGATGATAAGCGCGGAAGCTCCGGAAAATATGATAGTATACGCGCTGGAGGATACGAATATTTATTATGCTCCGCCTTATATTGAGAACCATGAAAATTCCGGCGGGATAGAGGTCAGTAAATTAAAAGCTATGACCATTAAAGAAGCGAAGGAATTAAAATATAAAAGAGACGCCAGCAGCAGCGCTTTAGGATATTTTGAAGAAGCGACCACTTTGAATTATAACATCCTCTTAATATTAGGGCTGACCGAACCTAATCCCAGCCGCTGGAATGAAGACGGGACCTGGAATTGGTGAAGGTAAACGCGGACATAATTATTTACGGAGGGCTATATCCAAAGCGGTATAAGGTTACAGGCTTTGCTGGCGGGTGAATAATTTGGGGGTTTAAATTATAGCAGCTATAACGGCGGAATTTTCAGAAAATGTATGTGTGGGGAGGAGTGCTGGTGGTTACCGAGGTATTGCCGGGTATATTTCAAATTAAAGTGCCTTTGCCCAATAGCCCGCTTAAAGAATTAAACACGTATTTGTTAAAAGGAAAAGATAAACACCTGCTGGTTGATACCGGATTTAATATGGAGCGGTGTAAGCAAGCGTTACTGGCGGGTTTGCGGGAAGCGGGGGCCGCTTTAAAAGACCTGGATTTTTTTTTAACGCATGTTCACGCCGACCATTCCGCTTTAATTTACAATTTGGTAAACGATGAATCGGTTGTTTATTTCAGCGCCCAGGACGCGGAAGTTTTAAATGAGGCGGTCAATCCCCGCTATTCTCTTCGTATTGACAAGATATTGCTGAAAAACGGTTTTCAAAAACCACTGAGGCCGCTGGCGGCATCCCAAAGATTTTTTGATAAAAACCGGGAATTAAATTTCTATTTGCTGAATGACGGTGATAATATCAGCGTTGGCGATTATAATTTTACTTGCCTTTTGACTCCGGGCCATTCGCCCGGGCATATGTGTTTGTATGAAGAAGAAAAAAAGTTTATCCTATCAGGTGATCATGTGCTGGCTGACATGACCCCTAATATTACGATCTGGTTGGGAAAAAAAGACCCTTTGGGAGAATATTTACACAGCTTGGAGCAAATGAAGAAATTGCCGGTTGTTTTGGCTTTACCGGGGCACAGAAGCTTAATAACCGATTTTGAGTACAGGATCAGTGAGTTGCAGCTTCATCATAAAAACAGGCTAAATGAAGTTGAAAGTATTCTGCAAGCCGGCTCTAAAACCGCTTATGAAGTCGCCTCATTTATGAAGTGGGATTTGAAAAACATAAGCTGGGAAGAATTTCCGGTAATGCAAAGACGGTTTGCCACTTTGGAAGCGCTGGCTCATTTAGAGTATTTATTCCTAAGACAAAAGGTCGACAAAAAAAAGATAAAGGAAACAATTTTTTATTGCCGCTGTTAATTTTGTAACGGGCAATGGCTATTTTTGAAAAAATACCTCCTGGTTAAAAATATTGAGAGTTTTTATCTTTGGATAGATAAGCGGCGTCTTCACACCGCATATGGGAATTTATTATCCCGTTTTGCCAAGCCATACTATATATATCCAAATATATCCAACAATAGAAGAAATTCCGGCAGGGTTGTTTGTCAATAATCCCGCTTTAGTTAGTGTTGATAGTATTTTTTCAAGGTGTACAGCGTTAACATCTATTCCCGATGGTTTATTTACGAAAGCAAAGAATCCGAAAATAAGTAATTTCCGTAACGCTTTTTCTGATTGTACGGGATTAACGGGCGCGGCCCCTGATTTATGGAACAGGTATCCTAGCGCGGATGGGCGATACTGTTTCCGTAATTGTACGGGGCTGTCGAATTACGCTAGTATTCCGAGTAATTGGAAAAGTTAGTAAAAGAGTTTAAAATAAATTGGTTGCGTTTTTATTACCCTTGGGATATACTATGTATATACTAAAGGGAGGGTTATTATGCGTACAACAATTGTAAAGTGGGGAAATTCCCAAGGGGTAAGGTTGCCTAAATCATTATTAGATAACGTAAATTTATCTAATAGTGATTTGGTTGATTTAATTGAGGAAAACGGCAATATTGTCATTAAGAAAGTTGTTGATAAAAAACCGTATCAAACTATCCAGGAACGCTTTAAGGATTTTGAAGATGAATATCAACCTGTTTCTATAGATTGGGATATTCCGGTAGGGAAGGAAATATGGTAAAACAGGGAGATATTATTGAGATTAATTTTAACCCTCAAAGCGGACACGAACAAGCGGGATACAGGCCGGCGGTAGTTGTAAGTAATGATTTTTTTAATATAAAAACCAATCTTACGTTGGTATGCCCTATTACTAATACTGACAGACCTTTTCCTTTGCACGTTCCTCTTGATGACAGGACGATAACGACAGGCGTTATTTTGTGTGAACATGTAAAAGCGTTGGATATTAAGGCTCGCGATTATAAAGTAATAGAGCAAATTCCCGTTGATTTATTAGAAGAAATTATAGCTATTCTTTTTTCGGAAATTCAGATAATGCCTTAACCGGGAAATATTTTTTGTGATGTATTTTTGGCGGGAATCCGGTATAATAAATAACAAAGCAAACCACAGTTATTGATTACAATAAACTATAGTTATACCGTAGATCGCGTCAAGAGCGACGGAGGGAAATGAATTATGGCGACAAGCAGTATTTTTAAAAACATAGTTCTTAAAGACAAGAAAAAAGTTGAAAAGTTTGTATCGGCTTTGGAAAACGCCTAAAACAAAAAGGATGAGGAAGTACAGCTCA
>JAISWS010000017.1 GCA_031270725.1 Syntrophomonadaceae bacterium
GCGCAATGAAAGGCGAGAGCTTAGTATCCTGCGACGTAATAGGCATACGTAAGTTGCCGGAAATATGATGGTATTTCTTAAAGTGTGGAAACGCGTTTCCAAAGCAAGGTGGCACCGCGGATTTTGTAATTTATCCGTCCTTGACAATGTATTGTCGGGGACGGATTTTTGGCTGTAAAAGGGGGAAAACGTCTCAATTACTCGTTTGAATAACTAATTATCGGGAGGTCTAATTATTATGATTAAAGAAGCTATTATAAAGGCCGCTAATCGTGAAAATTTGTCTTATGAAATGGCTGAAAAGGTGATGCATGAAATTATGGGAGGCGAGGCAAGTGATATACAGATGGCGGCTTTTTTAACCGCTATGGCGGTTAAAGGAGAAACGATCGAAGAAATAACCGCTTCAGCGGCGGGGATGAGAAAACACTGTATACGGCTGCTTCATGATATGGACGTTTTGGAAATAGTGGGAACTGGAGGGGATCATTCGAACTCCTTTAATATTTCTACTACTTCGGCTTTAATAATATCCGCTGCTGGAATTCCGGTCGCTAAACACGGCAACAGAGCCGCTACCAGCAAATGCGGGGCCGCCGACGTACTGGAAGCGTTAGGGGTGGACATTTCCATACCTCCGGAGAAAAGCCTGGAGTTACTGAAAACAATTAATCTTTGTTTTTTGTTTGCTCAAAATTATCATATCGCCATGAAATATGTAGCTCCGGTTCGCAAAGAATTGGCGATAAGAACCATATTTAATATTCTAGGGCCTTTGGTAAACCCGGCGGGCGCTAATATGCAGCTATTAGGAGTTTATGAAGAAGAATTGGTGGAGCCGATGGCTCAGGTATTGGCCAATTTAGGGGTAAAAAGCGCTTTGGTAGTATTTGGACAGGATGGGTTGGACGAAATATCAATCAGTGCTCCCACCACTGTTTGTGAAGTTAGAGAAGGAGTTTTTAAATCTTGTGTAATAGAACCGGAAACCTTTGGAATGAAGAGATGCAGAAAAGAAGAACTGCTAGGAGGTACGCCCATGGAGAACGCCGCTATCACCCGGGATATACTGGCGGGCAGTTTAGGGCCGAAAAGGGACGCGGTGGTTTTGAATTCAGCGGCGGCTATTTATCTTGCGCATCCTAATTATACCATGATGCAAGCCGTTGAATTAGCGCAGGACATTATTGACAGCGGCGCGGCCATGCAGCAATTGGATAGATTTATAACTTTATCAGCGGGGTAAGAAAGCGAGGTAAGAATATGATTTTAGAGGCAATAGCCGCCAGTACTGAAGAGCGTTTAAGGGAAGAAAAAAAAACTATGCCCCTTAACACCGTAAAGCAATTGGCAGAGCGTTTGCCCGTCAAAAGCGGTTTTGTTTTTGAGCGGAAGCTGGCTTTGCCCGGGTTATCTTTTATTTGTGAAATAAAAAAAGCTTCCCCTTCCAAAGGGATTATTGCCGAAAATTTTCCTTATCTGCAGATAGCCGCTGAATATGAAGAAGCCGGAGCCGATGCCATTTCCGTACTGACCGAGCCTGAATATTTTCTGGGCAGCAACGATTATCTGCGAGATATTGCCGGAATAACAAATATTCCGGTATTGCGCAAAGATTTTATCATCGACGCTTATCAGATTTATCAGGCTAAAAGTATGAACGCGTCCGCTGTTTTATTGATTTGTTCTTTATTGGAGCAGCCTGTTTTACAAGAGTTCATTATGCTCGCGCACAGTTTGGGGATGTCGGCGCTGGTGGAAACGCACAACGAAGAGGAAATAAGCGGCGCTCTGGCGGCAGGCGCGCGCGTGGTAGGCGTTAATAACCGTAATCTGAATACTTTCCAGGTGGATATGAATACCAGCGTCCGCTTAAGAAAAATGGTTCCGGAGGGTGTTTTATTTGTGGCGGAAAGCGGCATAGAATCGGACGCGGATATCAAATTGCTGTCCGCTCATAAAGTTGACGCGGTTTTGATAGGTGAAGCGCTGATGAGAGCTGAGGACAAAAAACAATATCTGTCCTGGTTAAAAGGGGAAAATGATGATAAAGATTAAGATTTGCGGATTAAAGTGTCCGGAAGATATTTTTTACGCTAACGAAGCTAAGCCGGACTATATAGGTTTTGTTTTTGCCGAAAGCACCCGACGGATTGATTTTTCTAGAGCGGCTGCGCTCAGGGGAATGCTGAGCGATAAAATCATACCGGTAGGGGTATTTGTCAATGACTCCATTACGTCAATAACGGAGCTGCATAAAGCGGAGATAATTGAAATGGCGCAGTTGCATGGGAATGAAGATGAAAGTTTTATTGCCGCTCTCAGAGAAAACTGTTCTGTTCCTATAATAAAATCCGTCGCGGTCAAAAGCGAACGGGATATTGCGGCGGCACGCCTTAGTTCGGCTGATTACATAATGCTGGATCAGGGAAAGGGAGGCAGCGGCAGGAGTTTTGACTGGAATTTGACTGGGGGATTGGACCGGCCGTTTTTTTTAGCCGGAGGAGTTAATATTGACAATTTGGAAAGAGCGGCGAAGTTATCGCCTTATGCCGTTGATATCAGCAGCGGAGCCGAAAGAGGTAATGAGAAAGACCGGAACAAAATGATAGAATTGGTGCGAAAAATACGAAAATTATCTGCCGGTTTATAAGCAAAAGAAGGAGAGGCGCTGGATGAAAAAAGGAAAATTCGGTAAATACGGAGGGCAATATATTCCGGAAACGCTGATGAACGAACTGATAAGTTTGGAAAAAGCTTATGACTATTATAAAGAAGACGCTGATTTTAACACTGTACTAAGTCAATTATTGAAAAACTACGCCGGAAGGCCGTCATTATTATATTATGCGGCTAAAATGACCGAAGAACTTGGCGGAGCAAAAATTTATTTAAAAAGAGAGGATTTGAACCATACCGGCTCTCATAAAATTAACAATGTTTTAGGGCAGACTTTATTGGCTAAAAAAATGGGTAAAACACGAATCATAGCTGAAACCGGCGCGGGACAGCATGGGGTTGCCGCCGCTACCGCCGCTGCACTCTTAGGGTTGGAATGTGAGATTTTTATGGGACTGGAGGATACGCAGCGCCAGGCTTTGAACGTTTTCCGCATGGAATTGCTGGGAGCTAAAGTCAATAAAGTTACTTCGGGGACTATGACCTTAAAAGACGCCGTTAATGAAACTATGCGGGAATGGGTAAGCCGTGCGCATGATACTCATTATGTACTGGGGTCAGTTATGGGGCCGCACCCATTTCCTACTATGGTAAGGGATTTTCAAAGTATTATCGGCTGTGAAGCCAGAGAACAGATACTTCAGGCGGAAGGGCGCTTACCGGCGGCGATTGTAGCTTGCGTGGGCGGAGGCAGTAACGCTATGGGAATATTCTATGATTTTATTGAAGATACTTCCGTAAAGCTCGTCGGCTGCGAAGCTGCGGGACTGGGTATTGAAACCGGCCGGCACGCGGCTACCATAACCAAAGGGAAAGAGGGGGTATTTCATGGCATGAAATCCTATTTTTGCCAGGATGAACACGGGCAGATCGCTCCGGTGTATTCAATTTCAGCAGGCTTGGACTATCCGGGTATTGGTCCTGAACACGCTTATCTTCATCATATTGGCCGTGCGCAATATGTTCCGGTTACCGATGAACAGGCGGTGTCGGCTTTTGAATATTTAGCTAGGACCGAAGGCATTATCTGTGCTGTAGAAAGCGCTCACGCGGTCAGTTACGTGCGCGAACTGGCACCGTCTGTGGATAAGGAAGAGAGCATCATCATTTGTGTTTCGGGACGGGGAGATAAGGATGTGGCTGCTATAGCCAGGTACAGAGGAGTGGATATTAATGAGTAATATTAAGCATTGTTTTGCCAATGGTAAAGCTTTTATAGGATTTTTGACCGGCGGAGATCCCAGCCTGGAAAAAAGCGAGGAATTTATTCTGGAAATGGTGCGGGGAGGTGCGGATTTAGTGGAAATAGGCGTGCCTTTTTCGGATCCGATTGCTGAAGGGCCGGTAATACAAGCCGCTAATATCCGTGCTTTGGATGCCGGTTCAAGTGTTGACAAACTTTTTCAGCTTGTGCGGAAAGTGCGCAGGCAGACAACCGTGCCCATAGTATTTTTAACGTACCTTAATCCGGTATATCATTACGGGTATGAGGAATTTTTTAAAACTTGCCGCCTGGCCGAGGTTGATGGGATTATTATTCCCGACTTGCCGTATGAGGAACAGGGAGAAGTGCGCCCATCGGCTCTGGCCAATGAAATAGATTTGATATCTTTGGTAGCGCCTACTTCGGAAGACCGGATCAAGGAAATTGCCATTAACGCCTCCGGTTTTCTGTATGTGGTTTCATCTCTGGGAGTTACCGGTGTCCGCAAGGAAATAACCACCGACTTGCCTTCTTTGCTCCAAGCGGTAAAAGCGGTTTCCGATATACCGGCGGCGGTCGGTTTTGGTATTAATACCCCCGAGCAGGCGGCATATATTTCCCGTCTGGCGGATGGAATAATCGTAGGCAGCGCTATTGTGAAAATTATCGAAAAACATGGAAATAAAGCGGGAAGATACCTTTATGAATATGTAAAAAATATGAAAGAAGCCCTGTAGGCTTAAAAGCATTAGCTTCTTTAAAGGCGAAATTTGCTTTTGTTTTATTTATGAACATAGCAGTTTTTTAATTGTCAAAGGTGGAAATATGCGCCCGAACACAAGCAGTCTTGTTATACCGTTCAAATCGTATCCAGCTTTTCCTTGACTTGTGCAGATTCAGCACGTCATATATGCCCAGAGCGTCGTAAAGCCCCTCCAAATGGGAAAAACTTCCTTGGCGCTGGATAGTCGAGCGTACGTTCAGTTGGCTTAACGACTATCGCCGCCTGAGCGAGGATTACAGGATTTCCACCGCGTCCGCCGATGCTGTTGTCAAAATCCCTCACGCTCATACGTTGCTTAAACGCCTGTGAATAAGGGTTTTGAGTTAATTTCTGCGCGGACGGAATAGTTGATCCGTCTTGGCGCTCATAAACAAAGACACGATTAAATTCAGCAAAGCGATGACCGCCGCCGCCCAAAATACCCATTGATAGCCGTAATAAACCCAGAGCAGCCCCCCAAAGAAAGGGATAGTCATGGAAACGGCGTGATCCAAAGTAACCCCCATAGATATCGTTGAAGCAACATCGCCAGGGGACACGGCTATTTTTTTCAGGTAAGTGGAACGGGCTATATTGACGGCAAACAGCATCTGATCTAAAACGTAGCACACCATTATAATAGGAAGAGCTAACCGCACCGGCGCCCACTGAGGCGCCGCGCCGTATATAACGCAGATTGTAATCAGGGAAGCTGATTCCCAAAAAATAATTTTGTTTTCACCCCATTTATCTATGGCTTTGCCTAGCAAAGGACGAAAAAACATACTGGTTACCGCTCCTGCTATGCCTAATAGCGCAAAAGTACTGACACCGCTTGAGTACAACTTGATAAGTATCCAAGGGGCAAAAGTAAGAAAGATTTGCTTACGGGCGCCGAAAAGGATATTTAACAAATAATACCAAATATACTTTTTCTTAAAAACTAAAGAACGCGTTGAGACGGTAAGAGGTTCCGGCTTGATAATAAATAAAAGGACGCCGGCCACTATGGCACAAATACCGGCAATAGTGAAGATACTGGCGAAATCAAATTTTAAAAAGGATACCCCGAGGTAAACGCAGATCATACCAAACAGATTACCTACAGATTCTAAGGCGCCCAGATTGCCGAGCAAGGCTCCGGCTGAATTTTCCGAAGCCATGCGCAAAGCGACGGAAGATTTTAAAACCAGAAAAAGATGCTCTCCAGCGCTCCAGGCTACCATCCACACAATTACCCATTTCATGTTAGGCGCCAGGTGCCCTTGACCCAAAAGTGAAACACCTACCAGGATTACTGCCAGCATAGCGATACGGGTATCTGGTAAAAAAGCCAGTGAAGCGAAAATAAGTATTGTTAAAAACCCGGGGAATTCCCGCGTAAATTCCAGGCCACCGCGAGCCAAAGCGTCCAAATTATGAATTTGAGACAAATAGTTATTAAAAGAAGGGTCGTAAAAACCCCGGTACATCCCCATCAGAGTTTGGGCAAGAGCGAAAAGCAGTAACGGTAAGGCGATTTTTTTAAGGATAGACATTTTTATCTCCTCAGTGCCAAAATATTGTAAAATGTTAATATTGATTGTTTACGATTAACGACATTATACTCTTATGAAGATATATAATAAATAATAAACGGAAAACAAATAAATCTTGGCTTAGGTGAGAAGTACGGTTAGGGCGAATCTGCTGTGCGGAGGTGAGGTATTGGTACCGGTTACCAAAAAAATAAAAGTGGTAAATGTTCCCAACAAAGGGAGATTCCCTTATTGCTACTGCATGTTAATTACAGATCATGTGCGAGCTATGATCGATACTAGCTGTGAGGAAAAGCAGGCAAGGGCAATTGCCGCTCAAGGATTGGATTTAATAATTAACACTCATTTTCATGAAGATCATATTATGTTTAACTGGATATTCGATAAATCGCAAATTTGGGCGCACAGTCTGGATGCGCCGGCTATCCGTTCTCTGGATCTGTGGAAAGAATTATTCGGGTTTTCCTATTACGGAGACGATGAAATAGGAGATACTTACAGGAAAAACATTAAAACCCAAAGCTCTCCCGTACATAAAGAATTGCGGGACGGCGAATTAATTGATCTGGGTACCGTAAAATTACGAGTTTTGCATACTCCGGGTCATACTCGGGGGCATTGTTCGTATTTTGAGGAAAATGAGGGAATTTTATATGCCGGAGAAATTACTTTAAGCAATTTCGGCCCCTGGTACGGGCATTTGGACAGCGACATCGATCAATATATAAAATCCATAGAACGTTGCAAAGAGCTCAGGCCCAGGCTGGTAATAAGCTCTCATCTCGGAATTATTAATGATGATATTGATAAACGTATGCAGGCTTTTTTAGACCGCATTCATGAAAAAGAAAATATCATATTAAACGAGCTGAACATCCCGCAAACTTTAGAGCAGTTGACCGAAAAAAAGCTGTACTATGGCACTAGCCGCCAATTGCCGCATTTCCGCATGTTTTTCGAAAAAGTAGCCGTACACAAACATTTGCAAAGGCTGACGGCGGCTAAAAGAATTGCATCAGAAAACGGCGTTTATTTTAAAATTTGAAATTACTTTATTAAAGGCGTCGCTTGGCTTCTTTCACCAAAATCGGATACAGTTGAAGATACAATACTTATTTCTGGGATTCCAGAAAAATTAGGAACAAATAAACGCTATAAAAAAATTAGCGACTGAAGGAGGAAAGCTGAAATGAATTTATCGATTGCCGTCAGGGATTTATGGGCTAAATCAAAGCGGAATAGCGGCTCTTGGGTTTCTTTATGCGCGCATATGAAAAAATCGGGAGAAGTCGCGTCGAGGCTAGTGAACGAATGGCTTCCGGGCGGAACTTGGGACGTGCTGGAGAGCGGGATTGGGATAGAAACCGCAAACAAACTGGTGGTTTTTCTCGCGACGGCTCACGATTTAGGGAAGGCGACACCTGTTTTCCAGTTCAAGCCCAACCCCTTTGTAGACGAAGAATTGAAAGAACGTGTACAAGATGCCGGATTCTGCAAGCCCATTATTACTGGAAAAGATTGGAGCATAGTAAACCACGCGCTGGCGTCGCAGGCTATACTGGAACGGCACAAGATTGACCGCAGTGTCGCTGTCATACTAGGCGGCCATCATGGTAAATATCCTTCAACAATGGAGTCTGACCAAGTATCGTCAGGTTTACGCGCTCAGCTTATAGGCTTTGACAACCAAATGTGGCGTGACGCGCAAGATAAACTTTTTGATTACGCGCTGGAACTTTCAAGGCTTAACGAAGATGAACTAAAAAATATTAGGCTTTCGGTAGCCCAGCAGATGCTGTACACCGGGATTGTAATAATGGCGGACTGGATTGCGTCGGGTGAGGGCGAGGTTGAGCTTCCAGCAAAATGGAATATTGTTGATACGGATTTTATTCAAACACCATATGATTTTGATTTCCGTTTTGAATTTCCCGCGAAAGCGGTTCAGGACGCGGCGATTGAAGTAGCGTTTGACTCCAAAAAACCCGGCATTGTAATAATTGAGGCTCCTATGGGTTCTGGAAAAACGGAGGCCGCGCTTGCGGCGGCGGAGATTATGGCAAGCAAAACGAACCGCAGCGGCTTGTATTTCGCGCTTCCTACTCAGGCGACCGCCGACGGAATTTTTTCGCGCATGACAAAATGGATACGCAAAGCAAGCGGAGGAGACGCTCATTCGTTTTTTCTGGCGCACGGTAAATCAGCATTCAACAAAGAATACGCTCAACTTAGGAGATATAACGTTTCCGATGTTAACGGCGGCAGTGATAAGGAGAATTCGAGCGGAGAGGTATTTGTTCACGACTGGATGTCAGGGCGCAAAAAGGGATTGCTCGCTGATTTCGCGGTGGGTACAGTAGACCATCTGCTCATGTGTGCGCTGAAACAGAAACACATCGCTTTAAGGCATTTAGGAATGGCAAATAAAGTAATTGTTATTGATGAAGTTCACGCATATGACGCGTATATGGACAGCTATCTGTATAAAGCATTGCGCTGGCTCGGGGAATACGGCGTACCTGTAATAGTGCTGTCGGCAACCTTGCCGGCGAATACCAGAAAAAGCCTGATTGAGAGTTACCTTGGTAAAAATTTTCAGGAACCTGTCAACGAAGGACTTGGCTTCAGGGTTAATAAGGTAATTCCGCTGCCGCCGGATTGGGCGGTCAGCGGCGCGTATCCGCTGATTACCTATACCGACGGTAATGAAGTCGAGCAAGTATTTCCGGAAGCCGATTTAAAGAGTTCGCTTGAGATTGCCGTCGAACGATTTGACGGCGATTTGTGCGATAAACTTAATGAAGCGCTGGCCGGCGGAGGCTGCGCTGGAATTATTGTAAACACGGTTCTCAAGGCGCAGGAGATAGCGGAGAAGCTGCTCGAGCGTTTTGGCAATGAACATGTTCGCCTTTTGCACTCCGGATTTATAAGCATCGATCGTACGGAAAAAGAAGCGGAGCTGTTAAAATTACTCGGGCCGCCGGATGATGCTGAACGTCCGGACAAAATGATTGTCGTGGGCACGCAGGTCATTGAGCAGTCGCTGGATATAGATTTTGACGTGTTGTTTACTGACATTTGCCCGATGGATTTACTGATTCAGCGTATCGGACGGTTGCACAGGCACAAACGCGACGCGCGCCCGGCGAAACTCGCGGAACCGAAGTGCTATGTTATGGGTTGCGGAGAATTTGACGGCGGGTCTGTAGCGGTATATGGTGAATATATGCTTATGATGACGAGATATTTGCTGCCGGAGCGCCTGTGTCTGCCCAAAGACATATCACGATTGGTACAGGCGGCGTACGGCGGCGGAGTTGAAGTACCGGAAAGTGAATTGAAGGCCTATAATGAAACTAAAAGCGAGAATGATAGAACGATCCGAAATAAGGAAAATCGCGCTAAAGATTTTCAACTTGTCGACCCGACTAAAGGCAAGCCTGACCTTACGGGTTCGCTTGACCTCATAAAGCCGGATTTACCAGGCAAAATGGGCGAAGCGACCGTACGTGACAGCGAAAATTCTATTGAGATAATTTTGCTGCAATATATAGAGGGCAAATACAAGCTGCTGCCATGGATAGACGGAAGCAAAATAATTCCGGCGGATTCTGCGCCGGATCAGGAGACGGCATTCGCGCTTGCGGGCTGTAAAGTTAGATTGCCAGGTAGCTTTTCAAAACCTTGGAATATTGTTAATAACATCGAACAGCTTGAAAGTGAAGGTGCTGATTTGCATAAGGTGTGGAAAGACAGCCATTGGCTTAACGGGGAATTGTTCGTTGTGCTGGACGGAGAATTTAAGGCTTCGTTGCGCGAAAAGACAATAAAATACGACAGATATATAGGGTTAACGGTGGAAAAATAGTGGTACGATTTTGCGCGCGGTGTTTATTGCCTTGGAACATGCAGTCAGTATGCAGCTTAAAGACAATACCAGTTTTTGTAAAAATTATTGCCATGGAGAACACACATGTGTACGGTCTCAAAGTATTAATGCGTAAACATTCTTGGTTTTATTTTATACAAGCTACCGTATGAACAGCGGCAAGCCGTTTTGGCCGCGCAAAAAATAATTAATAATTAAAAAATGTGTTGACAAGCAGACGAAAGATAAGCTATCATTTATTTAAACAGGATATGTGTTTATATATTGTTTTTCATAAAACATTTTGCGAGCGAATAAATTATGCGCCTTACCATTTCGGTCATAGATGATATTCTCAAGTTATGGTTTGTGTATATTTTGTTGTCAATCGTTCCCTGCATATACGCCGCAGGGGTGATCCGAGGATTTGTGTGTATCAAAAAGAGATTGAATACTATTCCCCGCAAAGGGCGGGGGTATTTTCTTATGAAAGCTGTCTGAATTACCGATAATATTTATTGAGTAACTTAAGAAGAGGGAAGGTTAATAATTTGGAAGCGAAATTCAACTTGTTGGACGAGCAGTGGATCAAAGTCCGCAAAGGCACGAATGTAGAGGATGTTTCACTAAAAGATGTATTCAGGCGCGCTCATGAATACGACGCGCTGTCGGGGGAGCTTCCGACTCAGGACGCCGCGATACTGAGACTTCTGCTTGCGGTACTGTATGCGATTTTTATGCGTTGGGATACTAAAAGTAATTTTTCAGAGATAAAAACACATGACGAGGCCATAGCTCGCTGGCGTTCGCTACGGGAACTTGGGCGTTTTCCGGCAGAAGTAACAAGTGGATATTTAGATGAATACCGCGATCGTTTCTGGCTGTTTCATCCTCAAAAGCCGTTTTTTCAGGTAGCGGGAATTAGAACCAGCGACGATAAAGAAAACCCTATAGCCCAAATCATTGCGCATGTTCCGAGTCGCACGGAGCGAAGATTTTTTACGGAACTGGGCGGTGAGGTCTTACAGAGCTTGACATTTGAAGAGGCGGCGCGTTGGCTTGTGCATTTACAAGCTTGGGACTATGCGGGTAAAAAAGCCTCAGTAGAGGGAGGGAGACCTAATGGCGGCGGCACTGGCTGGTGTGGGAAATTAGGGGTTGTGTATCCTGTAGGCGGTAATCTATTTGAAACGCTTATGTTTAATCTAGCGTTTGCTGATAGCGTTGGACAGCCTATAACATTTGGCTCTCCGGTATGGGAGGCGGAGCCGAAAACCGCCGCGGGAGTTGACGCAGTACCCCAAAGCTACATCGAACTTCTGACGTGGCAGTCGCGTCGGGTACGGTTATTTGGAGATGAACATAAGGTTACTGGGGTCCTTTCATCGTATGGTGACGTGTTCGCGAAAGAGAATACATTTATCGAACAGATGAGCGGGTGGCATGAAAGCTCACAGAAAGGTCAAGGATACATACCAAACACCCATAATGCGAGCCGTAGTATGTGGCGTGATCTAGGAGCAATTTTGCCGCAAGTCAGCGCGGATGGGAAATCACAGCGTCCAGGCGTACTTGATTGGCTGGTGTTGCTTGAAATAAACGAAAATATCAACATTTGTGCCGTAGGGTACGAATACGGAGCAATGATGGGGGTGGTGAACGAAATGCTTTGCGATTCACTCACCCTTAACGCGAAATTATTGTCTGAGCTTGGCAAAGAATGGGTGCCAGATATCATAAAGTTAGTTGAGTACACGGAAAAGGCGGTCAACGCACTGGGGACGTTGGCTGCAGATTTGGATAAGGCGGCGGGCGGCGACGGGGTAAAATCAAGAGAAAGCCCTAAAGAACGCGCGTATTTTTTGCTTGATGAGCCGTTTCGCGAATGGCTGCGCGCTATCGATCCGGATAGCAGCGATCGTTTTGAGATTAGTGAAAAGTGGAAAAATGCCGCGAAGCAAATAATTTTAAAAGTTGGCAATGAACTAATCGCGGCTGCGGGACCGGCGGCGTTTATTGGCAGAGAGCTAACGATGAACAGAAAGACATATTACATGACATCGGCGGTCGCGGAAACAAAGTTCAGAGGAGCATTAAGAAATATTTTCGGAGGTGGCGAAAAAAATGAGCAATAATGCGGAGATTGTTAAACAAGCGGTCAGCGACGCAATAACACAGCTGACGATGCAAGGTTCGGGTAACAGAGCGGGCAAATTAACGGCATGGGGGACGGCGATGCTGGCAAAGCTTAGGCGCGCGGTTGGCAAGGCTCCGGGAGAAAGCGCGGATGTTTGGGAAATTACCATCGGCGCTTTGCCAAAGGAGTTGCAGGGCTACGACGATAAACCGAATTTTGCTGAACTTGCCGTTCATACCGCACTGACGCTCTTTGGATTGCATCAGCAGGGCAGGATCGAAAGCGTCAGCGAAAACGGCGCCAGCTTTGGCAAGGCGGTAAGGTATATTATTATCTCTGATGGGATTAAGGAGGAGGGAGTGCGACGAAGATTTAACGCATTGGCAACTGCCGAGTCCTTCACGGAGTTGTCACATCACGCGCGGAGTCTGGTTCAGCTTATGAAATCCGTGAAACCTAAACCAGCCTGTTTCGATTATCCCCAGTTCGCTGTAGATTTGTACTACTATCAGTTTGGTTCGGAAATACGTAACAATGTTAGGATGGGGTGGGGACGCGACTTTTATTCTTTCAAGAAAGAAAACATTGAAAACATTAATGAGGAGGAAAATGACGATGAGTAATCTTTACGTGGATTTACATGTAATCCAAACAGTACCACCAAGCTGCCTGAACCGGGACGATACGGGCAGCCCGAAAACTGCCGTTTACGGCGGCGTCCGCCGTGCCAGAGTTTCAAGCCAAGCGTGGAAACACGCGATGCGTGAAATGTTTAAGAAATACTTCGATGAACAAGATTTAGGAGTACGCACGAAAAAGATTGTTGAGCTTGTCGCGAAAGAAATAAAAATTCTTAAACCGCTTGTGGAAGATTCTGAAATCAGTGAGCTTGCTGAGAAAATAATAAATAAGGCTAACGTAAAAACCGCTGACGGCGAAGCTAAAGCTTTGTTTTTTATGAGTATTCAACAAGCAAAGAACCTGGCTGAATTAGCTGTAAGCGACGAATTTGATAAAAAGACAGCTCAGGATGCATTGAATAAAGGGCACGGGATTGATATCGCGTTGTTTGGACGAATGGTCGCTGATGATCCATCTTTGAACGCAGATGCTTCGGCGCAGGTTGCTCACGCGATTTCGACTCATAAGGTAGATAATGAGTTTGACTACTTTACGGCGGCTGATGACCGCGCTCCGGAAGATAACGCCGGGGCGGGAATGATAGGAACGGTGGAGTATAATTCCTCAACTTTATACCGCTACGCGACGGTTGCGGTTCATGAGTTATTCGGGCAATTGGCTAACGATTCAGATGCGACGGCGAAAGCTGTTGTTGAATTCGTCAGGGCATTTGTGCTGTCGATGCCTAGCGGCAAAATGAACACGTTTGCTAACCGTACTCCCCCCGACGCGGTTTACATTGTTATAAGGAATGACATGCCTGTTAACCTTGCCGGAGCGTTTGAAACTCCGGTGCGTTCCGGCAGCGGATACGTCGGAGCGTCACTCAAAGCGCTGGGCGGATACGCTGAAAACGTTTACGGCAGTTTTGCGCTGAAGCCGGAAAAATCGTACGTCGTGACAGCAAATAACGAGTTTAACGCTCTGGGAAACGCGATTAGCTTGGACGTTCTGCTGGAAAACATTGAAGCTGATATAAAAGGAGCGCTGCTGCTATGAATACGTTATTGATACGGCTTGCCGCACCGCTCCAGTCGTGGGGGGCGGCAAGTAAATTCACCAAGCGTTCAACCATGCGCGAACCGACAAAATCAGGGGTAGTTGGGTTGTGTGCTTGCGCTATGGGTATGAGGCGTACTGACGACGATGGGATAAAAAAAATTGCCGCGTTGGAATTCGGAGTGCGGATCGACCAGCAAGGAACATTGCTTAGAGATTTTCATACCGCCCGCAATGAAAAACAGGCGTTCATATCTGAGCGTTACTATCTTGCGGACGCCGTATTCCTTGCAGGACTTAGCGGCGATAATGAACTTTTGAAAACCATCGACGCGGCTTTAAAAGCGCCGAAATTTCCTGTATATTTGGGCAGGCGCTCTTGCCCGCCCAGCGGCCAGTTGTCCTTGGGTATGCGGGATTCAGGGTTGCTTAACGCTTTATGCGATGAGCCGTGGCAAGCTAATGACTGGTACAAACGCGAACACGAAGGCAGCATTGATCTCGAAATTATTTTTGACGCGCCGGATGGGATCATTTACCAGGACATTCCGCTGTCATTTAATCAGCAGCATCGGCGATACGGATTTCGTTACGCTTCACGCAGAAATGTTAAGGTCGACATCTTGTTGGGCGGATCCGCTGAAACCAGGCATGATCCAATTTCATTTCTTGGAGGTGATTTATAATGTATTTGTCGCGTGTTGAAATAAATCCGCACAGACGTGAAACTATGCACGCGCTGGCGTCGCCGCAGATTTTGCATGCCGCTGTTGAGGCGTCTTTCCCGGCTAGTGCGGGTTTGAAATTTAGAAACATTTGGCGGATAGATAAATTGGATAAATCGTTGTACATACTGTTGCAAAGTCAAAGAAAACCGGATTTTACACATATAATAGAACAATTTGGCTGGCCGGCGTCGGAACAATCCTGGGAAATAAGGGAATATGGAGAATTTCTGTCGAGTTTGCAAAATGGTCAGATATGGCGCTTTAAGCTTAAGGCAAATCCCGTTCATGCTGTGACTGATTTATCGAAGTCTGCTAATCCTAATGCTTCAGGGAAGCAACCGAGAGGCAAAGTGGTCGCTCACGTAACAATTGAACATCAGAAACAGTGGCTTTCAGACAAATCCTCAAAATCCGGATTTGAATTCGAGAAAACGGATAATGGATTTGATATATTCGATATAACTCAAAGCGAACTCAAAAAGTTCAAAAGACAGGGACATACAGTTACACTTGCAATCGCTGTATTCGAAGGCGTTTTGAGAGTAACCGACGCAAAACTGCTTGCTGACAATATGAAAAACGGCATAGGCAGAGCGAAAGCATACGGATGCGGCTTAATGACACTGGTGGGGGTATAGGGAAATGGCAGATATTCGCGGAGCGGAAAAGCCTGAATTGTACGAACTTCCTCCTATACGTGAGCGCTTTTCATTTTTGTATCTCGAACGGTGTGTTATAAATAGACAAGACAGCGCTATAACAGTCGCGGACGCACGCGGCACTGTTCATATTCCCATTGCCGCATTGGGTACGGTTATGCTTGGACCGGGTTCCAATATATCTCATCGCGCGGTTGAATTGCTAGGTGATGCCGGTGCAAGTATAATATGGGTAGGTGAGCGCGGAGTGCGCTACTACGCTCATGGTAGGCCTTTAACTCATAGCTCCCGTTTATTGATTGCCCAGGCGTCGCTTGTATCTAATACAAGAACTAGGTTGGAGGTTGCAAGGGCAATGTATCAAATGCGCTTTCCCAACGAAGATGTCTCCAAGCTTACGATGCAACAGCTCCGGGGAAGAGAAGGCGCGCGAATAAGGGCGGTATACCGTAAGGTTTCCAAAGAAACCGGTGTGCCTTGGAATGGAAGGGAATATAACCCAAATGATTTCAGTGACAGTGATACTATAAATATGGCGTTGTCAGCCGCTCATTCGTGCCTATACGGAGTGGCGCACAGCGTTATCGTAGCCTTAGGGTGTTCGCCGGGCTTGGGGTTCATTCATACTGGACATGAACGTTCGTTTGTCTATGACATAGCGGATTTATATAAAGCGGAGATAACTATCCCGGTTGCGTTTCAAATCGCTGCGGAAACTAATGCCGACGGAATAGGATCTGCGACTCGGCGAGCCGTAAGGGATGTAATTTCCGACGGCAAAATACTTGAACGCGCTGCCAAAGACATCAGAACGCTTTTGTCGGATACCGTAAGCGAAGGTGGGATTGTTTCTGATATTGTCTACCTGTGGGACGAAAAATCCGGTTATGTCAGAAATGCGTTTTCATACGGCAAAGAGCTTGATTATGCAGAAAACGGCGCAACTGAAGAGTATGAGCTTATAAGCGGCTATGGGCGTATTTTTGAGGATGAAAGCTGATGGTTGTCATTTCTTTAACGAATTGTCAGATTTCATTGCGCGGTGATTTGAAAAAATGGCTCTTGGAAATCGACACAGGAGTTTTTGTCGGGCAAGTCAGCGCCAGAGTCCGTGAACAATTATGGAAGCGGATACAAAAATCGACAAAAGAAGGCAGAGCAATAATGGTGTTCAATACCAATAATGAGCAAGGGTTGGATTTCAAAGTACACAACAGCAACTGGATCCCAATTGATTTTGATGGCCTAAAACTTATTTTAAGACCAAGTTCGCCTGTTAATACACAAAACCCCAAACTTGGCTATAGTAAAGCAAGTAAATTTCATATGGCTCGCCAAGCCAGTAAACGTCGCGTTTCAAAAACTGCCAAATCCGCTTATGTTGTCGTTGACGTTGAAACTACCGGACTAAATCCGGAAAAAGACGCTATAATAATGCTGAGCGCGCTGAAGGTAACGCCTAAACAACAAGATGTATTATTTGATTCGTTTATACGTACTAACGTTCCTATTTCAGCTCAAATAACAAAACTAACTGGAATATCGGCAGAAATGCTTGCGTTGAAAGGCAGGGACAGCGAAGAAGTTATGCGTGAATTTTCTGAGTTTGTTGGTGATTTCCAACTCGTTGCGCATAATGTCAAGTTTGACATTGCTTTCCTTAATGCGGCAAGAAAAAATTTGCTTATGGAACCGCTTACGAATGAAATGGTTGACACACTGGCTTTGGCGAAAAAGAAACTTTGCAATTTAAAAAACTACAAAATGGCGACCATTGCAAATCATTATGGTATAGACTCCACTGGGGCTCACAACGCCTCGTCAGATTGCTTGATAACAAAGGAGATTTATGAATGTCTTATCAAAGAAAGTGAATAAAAAATCAATTTCTCGCTACAACGAAGAGACTAATTTAGGGACATTGCTTAGCGTGTTCCCCGCGCATGCGGGGGTGATCCTTTTACTAAATATGCCTCACCTTTAATTATTTTGTGTTCCCCGCGCATGCGGGGGTGATCCACAGATGACTAGATATATTCCCTATTCCTTTCCGGGTGTTCCCCGCGCATGCGGGGGTGATCCCAACTTGAACACAATGAAGTGGTTCAATTTTTAGTGTTCCCCGCGCATGCGGGGGTGATCCCTGGATATCACCACTAAGCGCTTTATGGACGCAGTGTTCCCCGCGCATGCGGGGGTGATCCCGCAACAGAGCTCCACTGAGAGCGAATTGTAATGTGTTCCCCGCGCATGCGGGGGTGATCCCCGGGAAGAGACGGAGCATAAATTCAAGTTTTGGTGTTCCCCGCGCATGCGGGGGTGATCCTTCCTTATCGCTTCTTAGAAGCACTTTAGAAAAGTGTTCCCCGCGCATGCGGGGGTGATCCTATCGTTCAGCGACGAGAGCCGGAAAACGTAAAGTGTTCCCCGCGCATGCGGGGGTGATCCCGGGAGCTACATACAAATTATGATAATGTATTTGTGTTCCCCGCGCATGCGGGGGTGATCCCGATATAGAGACGATTACAAATAGGATAAGGCTGTGTTCCCCGCGCATGCGGGGGT
>JAISWS010000068.1 GCA_031270725.1 Syntrophomonadaceae bacterium
CACCAGCACCGTCCTTCCTCTCCCGCAAGTCTTCATATGGTTTTGATAATTAACTCAATGGAATTTGTCAATATAAAAAATTTGCTATCGACATGGACCTAATTTACGGGAACTTTACACCTGAACCGATACAAACAAACCGGCAAGGCCCCTCTAACGGGCTTTGTCGGTTGCTACACGCTGGTCTTT
This sequence comes from Syntrophomonadaceae bacterium, assembly GCA_031270725.1. Classification (GTDB taxonomy): domain Bacteria; phylum Bacillota; class Syntrophomonadia; order Syntrophomonadales; family Syntrophomonadaceae; genus JAISDD01. Next base: position 190 of record JAISWS010000068.1, read on the forward strand.
ACGTCTTTGGCGATCCATACAATTCACGGCGGGAATACCTGATAGGTGCTTTGGAATGTCTTATCGCATGGCACGAAAAGGATAATGACAACAGAACCGCTCCGCTCGGCCTGGAGAGCTTGTGGACGCGATGGCGGACAGGATTGCCGATGGGTAGCTGCTATGATGCTCCATTTCCACCGGGAAAGGGAAATCGTTGGATAACCGCCGCTTCGTCACGTTGAACCGTGCGGGCATAGTGAACAGCAGGGTAACCGAATAACATGGCATAAAATGGCGTATCCAGTCCGAGTCCTAGACAGGAACGCAGTTCCGGAACTGTATCTGTTATCAGCTCCAGAAAGCCGCACCACACGGTTCCTAGGCCGGAACATTGAGCCAGCAGTTCAAAATATGCCAGAGCTAAGGCGATATCTTCCTTCGGGCAGGAGGCTTTTGTTCCCGCCCAAGCGATCAGCAGATGCGGAGCGCCCCGGAAAATTTCATCCACACCGTTGTCCCTGTATTCAGTTACCGCCGACAGTATAAGCTCGGGCAACAGTATTCCGTTTTGAGCTTTTTCCTCCAGGGTTTCCAGCAGCTTTTCCAGAAGTGCTTTCATTAGTTGCCTGTTATCCACCACCAGGAAATGCAGATCCCGATCATTACAGCCGGTCGGCGCGTGCGCCAGGGTAGCAAGCAGCTCTTCAATCACCATGCGCGGGACATTCTCTTCCTTATATTGACGTACACTCCGTCTTCCTCGCAGTAATGTGTGCATCTGCTGCGCGGAGGGGAGTTTTTCCGGGGTAAGTGCGAGACTATGTTCTGGACGCAAGCCGAAGATGCTGACAGCTCCGGTGGGACAGACCGCAAGACAGTGCTGACATTCCAGACATTCGCATTCTCGCGCCGGGATAACTTCCGGCAATTCGCCGGTGCGGGAAATAATGCCTCTCGGGCAATCCTGCACACAGGCGTCACATTGGACGCATTTATCGGGAGTAACGGTAAAATTGAGCTGTGGCATGGCGTTTTTCCTTGTAGATAGAGGAATAAATTTGGCGAAATATGGCAATGGGCGACGTGGCGGCCTCCGAAATATCACCGCACGTCATCAGCAAAGCGGTGAAACTGGTGGGTAAATTTTATCCGCAAAAATAGTCATGTAGATATACGCAAGGATGCTAATTTTTATTGTATTCAGCAATAAATTTTTCTAAATCTTCTTTTTTGGGAAGAGCTATGGCGTACCTGGATACAAAAAGCTGATTATCCATTCCAGCTAAAGCATATTCAACAATACTTCCATTCGCATCTGACTTTTTTGTGCAGAGTAGAATACCAACTGGAGGATTGTCTCCTTCGGTCATCATATTTTTTTTATACCATGTAACGTATGTATTAAGTTGTCCCAAGTGTTGGTGGCTGAATTCATCAATTTTTAGTTCGATCAAAATATGGCATTTTAATATACGATGATAGAATACCAAATCTACAAAATAGTATTCATCGCCGATTAAAATACGTTTTTGCCTCGCTTCAAAGCAAAATCCGTATCCGAGTTCCAGAAGAAAATTTTGAAACTTTTCGGGCAATGCTCGTTCTAATTTTGTTTCTGTCAACATTTCATAATTCATTAAGCCAAGAAATTCAAAAAGATATGGATCGCGAATAGCCATCGCTGGAGTTACAGATTCGGAGTTCTTTTGGGCAAGTTCAACAACTGCCGTTTTGTCTGAGGATAGTCCGGTACGTTCATAAAGAAGCGTGGCAATTTGACGCCTAAGCTCGCGAACCGACCAACCGCCCCGGATACTTTCGAGTTCATAAAAAGCACGTTTGAGAGGATCATCAATTTGTAATAATTCCGCAATGATGGTGAAAGAGAGTTTGCTCAGAATTTCCTTTCCAGATGGACTGAGCCGATGCGGAGCGGATTCGGGAATCACTGACTCCCGAATTGACGATAAAAATTCGGCAGGCAGTTGAGGTACAAATTCGGGAGTCAGTGACTCCCGAATTTGTGGATAGGTCAAAAAGAACTGGCGGTAGCGCCGAAGCTCTCTTTCTTCAACACGGCTAATCCCATAAGCCTGTAACCTTTCAGAAAGCTGGGAAAACAACTTTGCACCATATACCGCTCTATCCGCACCGTTCATTTCATATGTATGGATATAGTGCCCAAAAAACCAATTTCTGAGCGTTATGCCGATATTTACAGCTTTTGATGCCTGAGCGACTATTTGTGAGTTAGTGCTGGCAAGGGCTTCAACCAAGCCATCGAAAGTAAGTTCAAGCGACCCGCCAGTGTTCGATAAAACAGACTTGGCGGCAGTTTTTTTTGGGGTTGACATCGTTTTTTATTTACCTGTTAGTCCAATCTATCGCAATAAAATCCCCACCAAAGTCTGGCAGTTACTCGCAGGTGGCGAGAATCTAGGGGGCGCATAGGGCGTTATTTCAAAAAAGAACGTATATATTCTCGCCCAATGTGTCAATTTGTGAGTTCTCTAAAAAATTTGCTATCGACATGGACCTAATTTACGGGAACTTTACAACGTCAACCGCGGCGCCGCTCTCCAGAGTGACGTCATCCGCGTGGCTTGTGTGCCGTAAGGGTTCTTTACTTTAACAGGAGCCGTCCACTCCCGAAGGGAGAGGGCGGCTCCGCTTTCCTATTTCACTTTTCACTTTTGCCTTTCTGTCTTTCAAATCGTCACCCGCGAAGCGGGTCGAGTTTGGAAAAAAAACTGCAACAGTGCGCAATCACTCAATACAAATATGGACAGACAAGAAAAGTTGCGTTTGAGCGTCGACACGGAATATTGCCATTGCTTCAAACAGGGGCTTTTCGCCCGCTTTTATGAAAGGGGCTTGTATTGGTTTACCCATACGGTAAAGCCGCTCAAGCCCATGCTTGAACGGGTAAAAGGCGGCTAACCGGTGATTTACGGCGGACTGCCCATAAGCAGCCTGGAGGCGCTGATTGAGCAGGGGGCGCTGCAACAGGCCGAAACTACGGCATACGGCTGGCGCTGGCCCTATGCGGGGCAACAGACAATGTAGGAAAATGCTTTCGCCTTCGTTCTGTGAAGGATGAAGGCCAGTATGCAATGAATCAATCACGCCTTCGCCTCCATGCGCAGCGCGGCGTCGGTAACGGCGGGATCGCGCCGCGCTCGTTTTGATGACCGACGCATGGGGACCAGGGCGGAACCTCTGTCCGCCCTGTGACGTAACCCGCCGCAGGAAGGAGATGCGGCACAAGAGGATTGCCGTGCGCGTTCCTGCGACCCGCTCCAGCCTGATAAGGAGTAGGTTATATGGAAAAGAACGCACGCGCACAGAATGAGGTTGCATGGAAAGACACGGCTGAGGAAGCGGTCGGCCTCATTCTCCAGCACAGTTGGGATCGCGTGTCCAAAGTTGAAGGCCCATTTCTGCCGGAACACAAGGCATATATGGCCTTGACCGTCGTCATTGATGAGGCCATCAAGGCGTTTATCGCCTTGGATGAAAGCATGAAGTAACCCCAACCAGCGCCTGCGGGAAACCGTGAGCGCTTTTTTTGCCCTATGGTCGGAGTTGTCCGAAATGGCTTACTGCAACCCGCCGAAAATGCGGGTATCCGTGCGGGTAAAATATTTTCAAAAATATTTTTTATCCTGCAAATTCAGATATATACCATTTTATTTTACTCTGAACAAAAACCAATGTTTTCACGTTCCAAACCAACTGCGTATGAGATTAAATTCCTGATTTGCACGGGCAAAAAGGAATATCCGTCTCCAGGCGGAAGAAGTGTACCTCTTCAGGTATAAAATCCAAGTAGTTATGGCAACAGAGAATGTTCCAGCGCTGGATATTATTCATTGATGCTACAAGCGTTGCGGACATGGTGAACTCGCTGGTCAAACAAGTTGCGGACTACGGGGTCCGCCGCAAGCCCGAAGGCCCGCCGGGGAACCCTTCGGACGCCTGTCCGCTCCCACTCCGGAAGAGAATGAGAAAAGCATTAGATTACTGTCCAAAAACAATACCGATACTACACCATTTAGGTTATTCCGCAAATCATGGCAA
>JAISWS010000105.1 GCA_031270725.1 Syntrophomonadaceae bacterium
ATGTCCCCGGAATGACAGGGGATCGTTACTTTGCCCGGCTTTGTCGGATGGACGTATTGATGATGGGAACCCTTAATGGTTTTGAGGGTCCAGCCATCATTCATATCAGGCTGTGATTGACCCATTTTTTCTGCCAACGCGGCAAGGGTCAGGTTTCGCCGTCCTAAAATGACCTTTATTTTTTCTCCAAACGTAAGCGACATATAACCTCCCATTATCCTTCACCAAAATTAAAATTGGCTTGATGTAAAGATTGCTTTTTTTGTAAAAAAAACCTGTCATTAAACCGGTAATCATGTGAAACGTAGCCAAGACTTTTTGCCGCCGCAAGGAATATCTCCGGCGTCAGGTATTTTCCAGGAACTGATTCAAGAGCGTTTCCGTCATTCTGAACTGCCGCCATACATATTTCATGCGTGATTTGTTCAGGCGGAATAAAACAAAGCATAGTGCCGTCGTCCCGGACAAGATAAAAATAGAGCTTTTCCCGTACCGCTATCTGCTCCGGTATATACATTATTGACAGGGCATCCTGGGCGAAAGCGGTGATGCACAACTCGCTGGTTTTTAATTTTTCAGGCACGTATTCAAGCGTCCAACCGGTTTCCGCAACGGCTATATGACATAGTTCGCTGGTTTTAAAATTTTCAGGGATATGCGCAAGAACAAAACCGCTATAACGAACGGCGGCAAGATAATAATCATTATTTCTTGGGAAATATTTAACAGCTTTTATTTCCATCTTTAGTGCGGTCATGCACAATTCCAGAGTTTTGTACTTGTTCGGGACATACCGCAACATACTCCAGCATTGGCTTACCGCAGTTTCACAAATTTCCGGTGTTATATATTTGGCAGGGATAAAATTAAAAACCCTGAAATCTTTCTTGACAGCGGCAAGCCAGACAGCGCAGGTACGCAAATTTTCAGGAATCATAATTATCGCATACCCTATTTTACTTACGACGAGCAAAGCATCCTCCAGTGTTGTTATCCCCTTTTCAATCAGCCCCCTTACTTCGGAAAGAGTTTTGCTGTCAGGATGCAAAAGAGTCTTGTATTCAATATAGGTTTTAGAATTCCTGTCTGACATACCGTAATTTATACTCCTGACTATACTTTTTCCAGAAACCGCAAAACTTTTTCTTTTGTATCTTCAGAAGCAAGCATTTTGCGAAATATCCCGTGAACAAGCTGCGTGTCGTAGTCACTTGAATGAAGCGCATCGTTTTGAACTTCGGCCTGATAATATTTTGCCGTTTCTGAAAGTGACATACAGGTTTTATGGCCATTACCGTCCAATTTCTTAAAAGGCCTTTTATTTTCCCGCATCGTGCAAAACGCATACTGGAGGGGGAAATCGAGGAATTTTGAATCAAAAGCAATATTGTGCGCAACAAAATGACGGGCATCTCCGCAAAAGGTTTTAAAATTTTCCATGTCGTCTTTGAAATACAATGGATAATCGGCATTGCCCCTGCGTTTAGCGATTGTTTCATCGGTTAAGCCATTTACGAAGATCGCCTCTTGCAACGGCTGTTCACCGGGATTACGGAAATAATAGCGGTTATAGGCCGCTTCAATGAAGTCTATATCAACACCGTTATATACCGCTTTTATAGCCGAAATTGAGAGAACGCTGCTGTTTTTGGAAAGGCCGTTTGTTTCGGTATCAAAAAATATAACTTTCCTGATATGATTCATATTCTGAACCCTGACGGCGAGACTTTCAATATGTTTTTTCCAGTCGTTTACCAGCTTCGGCGGTTCAAGAGGCTGGGCGTCCCTGCCGTGGGATAGAAGCCATTCGAGAACCTTGTCATACTGGGTACTGGTAAACGAAAGTACAACGCTGTTTTTTCGGTATTGTAAATCCTGATCAAGCGCCCAATAGCGTTCTGGTACTTCAATAGCAGCCTTATGAAAAAACTCTATACTGAAACGGTACGTTGTCATGCCGATAAAAATCCCGAAGTAGCTCCCCCCGGTGTGCCGCGTAAAATCAAAATCAGAAGGAAGCGTAAAAATCTCGTTTGTGTAGCGTACACCCCTCATGCGGGAAAGGGAAAACATCCGCACGGCGCTTCGTTCTACGGAAAAACCGTATAAAAACCAGGCGCCATTATCGAATAGCAGTTGATAGGGGCGGACGACACGGGTTTTATAATCATTGTCCCAGATACCCCGGTACTCAAAACTGACGGTTCTGTTTTCTTTTAGCGAGGACAATATTGCGGTCCAAACGGGCGGATCGACATGGGCCTGTGAAATTGGCGCCGCAACGAGCCGGTCTTCATACCAGGTATTATTTTCAGGGGGAGTCTTCGGCGAAGTTTCCGGGCTGCCCGTGGGGATGCTGATTTCTTCCAAAAGCCGGAGCACCGAAGCATAAAGGGGTGTCCCCTTATAGAGCGACATCAGGGACTTGACCATGCCCAGGGCAAGCATATCTTCCTTGGTGGTAAAGCCGGCGGCAAGGCGGAACGTTTTATCCGTATAATAGTATCCCCGGCGTGCGGCGTCATAGGCAATGGGGGCGCCCAGCATATCACGCATGAACTCGATGTCCCGGCTAATGCTGGCCGTACCGGCCTCATATTTTTCAGCAAGGTACCGGGTGTTCGGGTATTTCCCCGCGGCGATTTCCCTGTCTATGAAATAAATCCGGGGAAGCGCCGTTTTCGGCAGGTCTTTTCGCGTATTCATATCTGTCCTTTTGTATCTAATATAGTTAAAACATACTATACTGGTCTATCATAGATTGATAGACCTCAAAGCAGTATTCCCGAAATTCCGTGGGTACAAAGCGCAACGCCAGGCCGGAATTCTTAACAGCCGCAAGGCATAATTCCCTGGTTCGCAGTTCACCGGGGATAAAGGCAAGCGCCGTTCCGTGACTTTGCACAGCGGATAAACAGAGGTCAGGCGTCCGTAAGCTCTCCGGAACGTACTGGAGGGCTGTTCAGCAGCTTTTAACCGCAAGGGCGCATAGTTTCGGGGAACGATCCTCGTCCGGTACATAGGCAAGCATACGGTAATCATTTTCCACAGCGGCAGCGAGGAAGGTCTTAATACAAGGAATAACGCCGGTATATACAATGGCGGCGCCCCGGTTCGCTACGGCGGCGGCACAGAGCGTGGCAGTTCGTAAATCCGGAGGAACATATTGCAGCGTCCTGCCGTCTCCGCTGACGGCGGTCATACAGATTTTTTCTATGCGCACATTCCAGGGGACATAGGCAAGCGCCCAGCCGTCATTTTTAACCGCCGCAAAGCAGATCTCCGGCGTCCGCAAAAGCCAGGGCGTAAAGGCAAGCATGCGGCCTTCATTTTTGACGGCGGTCAAACATATTTCCGGATTACGTAGTTTTTGGGGGACGAAGGCAAGCATGTAAGACAGTTTCTCCACGGAGAGCTGGCAAAGTTCCGAGTCACATAAGACATCGGGAACGTTTTCAAGAGCTAACGGGTTACTAAGTATGGCTTCGTAATACGTCAGATAATCAAGTATTGTTTCTCCCCAAAACATGAGGGCTGAACCATTCTTTTTTACAGCGGCAAGGCAGAGTTCGGGCGTTTTGAATTCGCTGGGGATGTACGCCAGCGTATGCGGAGAGGCTCTAACAGCCTTCATACAAAAATCCGCCGTTATAAGGTCTTTCGGTATATAGTCAAATGCACCCGGAGAATTCCGGAGCGCCAAAAGGCATATTTTTTCAGTTCGCTTGCCAGGCGGAACATATTTAAGGCTATTGCCGCTTTTTTTTACGGCAATCCGGCAAATCTCGCTGGTTAAGAACATTTCCGGTATAAATTCCAATGCCCAGGGGCTGCTTTCAACGGCAAGGCAGCATAGTCTATCGGTAAGCAAGTCTTCAGGAACAAACTTGATATTACAACCATCTTGTTTGACCTCGGCTATGTAGTCTATGTTCATAAATTTCTCCTATTGAAAATTATACACCGGTGATCCATCAGGGAGCGATAGAGCGGGAAAGAATTTTGTAAAGGATTGGTATATAGTTTGGCTATTTATACAGCTTTTAAATAAAATTTTCTTCCGTGTACCGTACCGTACTTGACAATATATTATTATCACTGTATTATAAATTAAAAGGAACTGTATGGAAGATAAACTGATAAGAAACAGGGCACTAGAAAATATGCTACAGCAGGTCAGCGCGATAGTAAAAAAGCATGAAGAGTTTGCCCTGCTTACAGGAGAAAATTTTAATATTTTCAGAACACTTGGTGTGCAGAATGAAGAATTAAGCCATTCAAGAATACTG
>JAISWS010000107.1 GCA_031270725.1 Syntrophomonadaceae bacterium
AGGTTTTGTTGTGTCCTTATTTGTTTTTTAAATTATTTGGTAATGTTATTAAAGTATTATCACCATTAAAGCTATCAATTTTTAATGTGTCGGTAATAAATAATAATGGAGTACGGGCAAACGTCGCATAACGAAGCTGTTGAAAAACCGCCGCTTTTGAAAATCGCGTTTCTGAAACCCGCATAAACAAGCGCTTTTTAAACGGCGAAAATCCGCAAAGGAAGGTTTTTCGACAATTTCAACAGCTGGAACGTTTCACAAAAGGCTAAAAACCGCCGGTGATTTATGCGTAACCTGCAAAATCGCCAGCGGTTGGAAATGGTTTTTTATAATGACGCGGCGGTCAGTTTATTTTAGCTTTTAACAGTTCCACGGCTTTGTCTAATTGCAGGTCACGGTCGGAATCAGGCGGCTGCGCTACCTGTTCATCGGGAACAATACCTATTTCGTGAATATCGTTGCCGTTAGGAGTATAATATTTTGCTGTAGTAAGTTTTAACGCTCCGCCATCCGGCAACACGTAAACAGTTTGAACCAAACCCTTGCCGTAAGTTGTTTCTCCTACCAGTTCGGCGCGGTTATTATCCTGAAGAGCTCCCGCGAGTATTTCTGAAGCGCTGGCGCTGTTTCCGTTTACTAGTACTACCAGGGGTATTTTATATCTGCCGGCGTTGGATTTGTGAACGATTTTATCGCCTTTGGCGTCGGCAACGGAGACAACAATATCTTCCTCGTTTAAAAATAATGAAGCTATGGAAGTAGCGGCGTCAAAATCACCGCCGCCGTTATCACGGATATCCAAAATTAACCCCGCTATATTATTTTCCTGTAAAAGTTTATCGATTTTTTCCTGCATTTCATTTTTCGAATGTGACTGAAAGATACTAAGGCGTACATACCCCATATTATTATTTCCGTTCACTAATTGGGCCATTACCGAAGGTACGGAGATTATTTCCCGGTTAATCTTAAAATCGTACTCCTGGCTGCTGCTTTCACGGAATACGTTCAGACTGACCTGGGTTCCCGGTTCACCTCTGAGTTTTACGGATACATCGTCCGGATTCATATTAATGACGCTTTCTCCGTCAACTTGCAGGATTATATCGTTATGCTTGACACCGATTTTATAAGCGGGGGTTCCTTCAATAGGCGCGATCAAACGTAAACGGCCGTTTTCATCCTGTAAAATGTAAACTCCAATTCCGCCGAATTCCCCGCTCATACGTTCATTCAGTTTCTCGCGGTTTTCAACATCCAGGTATTGCGAGTAAGGGTCTTTTAAAGCGTCTACAATGCCGGCCGCTGCTCCGGTAAGCATATCTCCGGTTTTAATGCTGGTCAATGACTGGCTTTTTATAAGTCCGACTACACTGAATAAGGTGCTTATACCTTTAGCCTGGGTTGCCAGCAAAAATACTATTAAGATTATAGACACTAGCCCCCACGCCGCCAACACGGTTTTTAATTTACTGCTGCCTGCTTCTTTGCTCAATTCATCACCACCATATAGAATTCTATTATTGAATCACGTATAATATGTTACCTTAATATACGTTTACGCACAAACGCGTTACATTATTTAAAAAACCTCTTCATTAGGAAGTATAATTGCAAGCGCCGCGTTTTGCAAAATTATTTTCAGGTTTTTACGATCCGGGGTTTTCGGCAGCCGGTAATAATAATCCGTGATTAAATCCGTTTCCGTAGAGCGGACCTGTGCCTCGAAGAAAGAGTATCTGCCTGCCGCCCGGTAACCATTTCACTTAGGCGCGGATAATCGTTCCGGTGCCCGCCCGTGCCCCGCAAAAGGGCTCAGGGATATAGTCCGCGCTTTTATCCGAGGATAGTATAAGTTGCAGGATGGAGAAAGTTTTGTTCACACTTTGGCCACACATTGAATAATCATATAAATATAATCGCCACTTTTAAGTTCATGATAAATAAGTACGCAGATTTCAAATAAGAAAGCGAGGTTACAATGGGAAACAGGGACAGGGTTAAATATTTGTTTTCCAGCAGCAATACGGTATATGGTTACAGCACTTTTATACCTGAGCTTATAGCTAATTTAAGCGAAGTGTATGTATTAACCGGGATACAGGGCGCTATAAAATCTAATTTCATAAAAGAGTTAGGTGAATCATTGTGGAGGGCGGGTTATGAAGCTGAGTTTTGGGTCTCCCCTTTAAGTTCTAATTTATACGAGGGAGTTTTTTTTCCGCAGCTGGCGGCGGCGGTAATCGACGGCAATTCGCATAAAGGAGATAAATGGCCCGGCCTGGAAGTAAGGCATACATTTGTAGATCTGGATCAGTGTTTACAGGAAGAAAAGATGAAATCTTTTTATAGTGAAGCGGAGAATATTAAAGAACAGGTTATTAAACAAGACGCGGAGATAGAGAGATTTTTACGCCTGGCAGGAGAAAATTATGAAACAGCAGTTAATTTTGAAGATGAAAAAACAGACCGTGACGTAATCAATAACGCGGTTCAGTCTATTATAAAATGCAGTTTGGAAGGAATTATACCCGAAAAACATTATTATTCCCCCATTGTAAATATAGACGGGGTGGCGGATACCGCAGAGGAGATCAGCAGTATGTGCCGGCGCCGTTTTATCCTTAAAGGAGCTTCAGGCGGCGGGCGGAAAGAAATCTTTGAAACGCTGGCGGCTTATGCCAAAAGCCGAAACTGTTTTGTTGAGTATTATCATGACGGACTGAGACCGGAAAAGATTAATATGCTCGTCGTCCCTTCCCTGCAAGCGGCGATTTTGGACTACAATAGCTGTAAAATAATCGTTAAGCCTATGGATATAATGATAGACCTGGACGGGGAAAAGGGCATGTCAGACTGCGACAGTATGAAAAACAATAAAAAACAACGGACTTTGGAAACTTTTTTATTCAGCGCCCGGAACGAATTGAAAAAAAAATATGTTTATGTAAGAGCTTTAGAGAAATTATACTACTATGCTTTTGATTTTCACAGGCTGGAGGAGCTGCAAATAAGTTTGGGGCAAAAGATAAAAAAGGGTATAATAAATATTTAATTATATAAAAAATACTGTGAGGCAAAAGTAATGAAAAATTTCGAGCTGCAAGCGTCTTTCAGCCCTACCGGAGACCAGCCGGAAGCCATCGCCCGCTTGGTTAAAGGCTTGGATGAGGGTATGAGGGAACAAACTTTACTGGGAGTGACCGGTTCAGGCAAAACTTTTACCATGGCGCAGATTATTCAGTTAACCCAAAGGCCGGCTCTGGTCATGGCACCCAATAAAACTTTGGCCGGGCAGCTTTATTCTGAGTTTAAGTGCTTTTTCCCGGAAAACGCGGTGGAATACTTTATCAGCTATTACGATTATTATCAGCCGGAAGCGTATGTGCCGCAAACCGATACTTACATTGAAAAAGACGCTTCCATTAATGATGAAATTGATAAACTTAGGCATTCCGCCACGGCTGCTCTGTTAGAACGCCGAGATGTGATTATTGTAGCCAGCGTTTCCTGCATTTATGGGCTGGGGGCTCCGGAAGACTATTTCAGAATGGCGGTTTCATTACGTTTGGATCAGGAAATCAGCCGCCGAGAATTATTGCGGAGATTGGTGGAAAATCATTACGAGAGAAATGAGATGGACTTTTACCGGGGGACTTTCAGAGTTCGGGGCGATATTGTGGAAATTTTTCCCGCCTCCAGCAATGAACGGGCGGTACGTATTGATTTTTTCGGAGACGTTATCGAACGTTTGCTGGAATTCAATCCGCTGACAGGGGAGATAACGGCGAATATGCGCCATTGTATGATTTTCCCGGCTTCTCATTTTGTAACTTCACGGGAACAGATGATGCGTTCGGTTTCCATGATTGAAACGGAATTGCGGCAGCAAATTGAAAATTTCACTAAAAACGAACAATTGCTGGAAGCGCAGCGTATTCAGCAGCGTACGATGTACGATTTGGAAATGATAAAAGAAATTGGTTATTGTAAAGGCATAGAAAATTATTCTCGTTATATAACCGGAAGAAAAGCCGGCGAACCTCCCTATACCTTAATAGATTTTTTTCCGCCGGATTTTCTGCTGTTTATGGACGAGTCTCATATTGGACTGCCGCAGGTACGGGGAATGTACGAAGGGGACCGCTCCCGCAAGCAGAATCTGGTTAATTTCGGCTTTCGGCTGCCTTCAGCTTTGGACAACCGGCCGCTTACTTTTGAGGAATTCAATAAAAAAATAAACCAGGTGATTTTCGTAAGCGCCACCCCGGGGAAATATGAAGAAAGCTGCAGCGCTCAAACCGTTCAGCAAATTATCCGGCCGACCGGGTTAGTGGACCCCGTTTTAGAAGTGCGTCCAACTGAAGGGCAAATAGATGATTTGATGGAGGCCATACAGGAAACGGTCGCTAAAAAATTCAGGGTGTTGGTCACTACTTTGACCAAACGCATGGCGGAGGATTTGTGTTCTTATTTTGAAGAAGCGGAGATAAGAGTGCGCTATTTACATTCTGACATTGACGCTTTAGAACGGATGGAAATTTTAAGGTCTTTACGGCAAGGTGAATTTGATGTTTTGATAGGAATTAATCTGTTGCGTGAAGGCTTGGATTTGCCGGAAGTAGCTTTGGTTGCGGTGCTGGATGCGGACAAGGAAGGTTTTTTACGTTCTGAAGGCTCATTGATACAGACTATAGGACGGGCAGCCCGCAACGCGGAAGGCAAAGTAATAATGTACGCCGATAAAATGACTGCCGCCATGCAGGGGGCGATAAGCGAAACTGAAAGGCGCCAGCAGATACAGCGTCAATATAATCAAGTACACGGTATAACTCCGGAAAGTATTAAAAAAGCGGTTTTTGAAGCCATAGAAACTGTGGTCCAGGAAGAAGCCGGCGGTTATGACGCGGCGGATTTCACGAAATTGCCGGCGGAGGAAAAAAACCGTATTATATTGGAAATAGAACAAGATATGATAAAGGCCGCCAATAAATTAGAATTTGAAAAAGCGGCTGAGTTGCGTGATTTTATTAAAAAATTGCGTCAGCCGGGTAAGAAGCCGGCTCGCAAAAAAGGCAAAAGATGAAAAATATTATTAATTTAAAAGGTAAACGGGAGAATTATTATTCATGAAAGACTATATATATATCCGGGGCGCCCGGGAGCATAATTTAAAAAATATAGATATTAAAATTCCGCGTGACCAGTTGGTGGTATTTACAGGGATGTCCGGATCCGGGAAATCCAGTCTGGCTTTGGACACCATTTACAGTGAAGGGCAGCGCCGCTATGTGGAATCGCTTTCCACTTACGCCCGCCAGTTTTTAGGGCAGATGAATAAGCCGGACGTTGATAACATAGAAGGGCTTTCACCTTCAATTTCCATAGACCAGAAAACTACTTCCAATAATCCGCGTTCCACTGTGGGCACGGTAACAGAAATTTATGATTATTTGCGGCTGCTTTTTGCGAGAATAGGACAGCCTCATTGCCCGCACTGCCATCAAGTTATTACCAGGAAAACTATCGACCAAGTGGTTGATGTTATTTTGGAAAAACCGGAAGGCGGGCGTTTTAAAATTCTGGCGCCGGTGATCAGGGGACAGAAAGGTGAACACCGCAAGCTGTTAACTCATTTGTTCAAGGAAGGATTTGCCCGCGTTATTGTAGATGGTTTCGAATATATGGCCGATGAAGAAATAACTCTGGTCAAAAACAAAAAACATAATATAAGCGTGGTGGTGGATCGTTTGGTAGTCAAGGAAGGGATACGCAGCAGGCTGGCCGAATCGCTGGAACTGGCTTTCGAGTTAGGGGAAGGGTTAGTAAGTATTGTGGAGATGAAAGACGGGGGGCATGAGGAAGAGACGCTGTTCAGCCAGGAATTTTCCTGCCCTAGCTGTAATTTCAGCTTGCCGGAATTGAGCCCGCGCATGTTTTCATTCAATAGCCCTTTTGGCGCTTGCAGCGAGTGTGACGGGTTGGGGTTTAAACAAGAAATTAATCCGGATTTGGTTTTGGATATGGAAAAATCTCTTAATCAGGGAGCGGTTTTGCCCTGGGCTAATAGCTTCCAGGCTTTTTATAATCAGATTCTGGCTGGAATGGCGCGTTATAATAAAATCCCTATGGATAAACCTTTAAAAGAGCTTACAAAAAAACAAATTCACACCATTTTGTACGGGAATGGTGAGGAAAAATTCGTTGTAAAATACACTAATTCCTACGGAGAAGAAAATACGTTCCGCTCCAGTTATGAAGGAATCATAAATAATTTGCGCCGCCGTCATCAGGAAACCAAATCTGACAGTTCAAGGGAAGAAATAGAAAAATATATGACCAGAAGTTTATGCCCAGCCTGCGGAGGTAAGCGCCTAAAACCCGAAATTTTGTCTGTATTGCTGGAGGGACATTCTATTTATGACTTGTCGCAGATGTCCATTACCCAGGCCGATGATTTTTTTGATCAGCTGCAATTACCGGAGCGAGAAGCTTATATAGGCCGCCAAGTTATCAAGGAAATACAAGCCCGCCTTAATTTTTTAATCGACGTTGGACTTAGCTATTTGTCTTTATCCAGGCCGGCCGGGACTTTATCCGGCGGTGAAGCGCAGAGAATCAGGTTAGCCACTCAAGTTGGCTCCAGTTTGGTCGGGGTTTTATACGTATTGGACGAGCCAAGCATCGGCCTTCATCCGCGGGATACGGAAAAATTACTGGCTACTTTAAAAAAATTGCGTGATTTGGGTAATTCGGTTATTGTAGTTGAACACGACGAGAATATTATACGCAGTGCTGATTATATTGTGGATATAGGGCCCAGAGCCGGAATTCACGGCGGGCAAGTGATAGCGCAGGGTGATTTGCTGGCTATAATGGAAACGCCTGAATCTTTGACCGGACAATATCTGTCAGGGCAGATCGATATACCGATACCTAAAAAAAGGAGACGAGGCAATAGTAAAAAGATAACTATACGGGGAGCCGAAGAAAATAATTTAAAAAATATCGATGTGGAAATACCGCTGGGAATGCTGGTGGTGGTTACTGGAGTTTCGGGTTCCGGCAAGAGCAGTTTAATACAGGACATATTGTATCCGGCTTTAATGCGGTATTTTTACAGAAGCAATCAGTTACCCGGGCGGCATGTCCGGATCGACGGGCTAACGGCTTTGGAAAAAATAATTAATATAGATCAGTCCCCTATCGGACGTACGCCGCGTTCGAATCCTGCCACGTATACCGGCGCTTTCGACGGTATCAGAGAGATATTCGCCAATACTGCGGAAGCTAAAGTCCGCGGCTATAAACCGGGCCGTTTTAGTTTTAATGTTCGCGGGGGACGTTGTGAAGCTTGCGGCGGAGACGGAATTGTCAAAATTGAAATGCATTTTTTACCGGATGTTTATGTTCCTTGTGAAGTATGTAAAGGGAAGCGTTACAATCGGGAGACGTTAGAAGTGAAATATCACAACTTTACTATTGCGGACGTTTTAAATATGACTGTTGATGAAGCGGTTGAAGTGTTTGTCAGTATCCCTAAGGTACACCGCAAGCTGGAAGTATTGAAAGAAGTGGGGTTAGGCTATATAAAGCTCGGACAAGGGGCCCCCACGTTGTCAGGAGGGGAAGCTCAGCGGGTAAAACTGGCGACGGAATTGTCCAAACGTTCTACCGGAACCACATTATATCTTTTAGATGAGCCGACTACCGGCTTACATAAAGAAGATATCAAACATTTGCTCAATATTTTAAATAAACTGGTAGACAATGGCAATACGGTTCTGGTTATAGAACACAACCTTGACATCATAAAATCAGCTGATTATATAATAGATTTAGGGCCGGAAGGTGGAGAAGGCGGAGGGTATTTAATTGCTCAGGGTACGCCGGAAAAAATAATTAAAGTGGAAGAATCGTATACCGGCCGTTTTTTGCGGGAAGTGCTGCGATTTACTACTTAAGAAGGGTTTAATAGTTTATGAAAGATAAACTGAAAAATGTTCCGCTGAAACCGGGAGTATATTTATTTAAAGACGCTTCCGGCGGGGTTATTTACGTGGGGAAAGCTAAATTATTGCGCAGGCGGATGCATTCTTATTTCCAGGCGGATGAAAAATTGCTTCCCAAGGTCAAAGCGATGATAAATAAAGCTGAAGATTTTGATTTTATTGTTACCGCCGGAGAAATAGAAGCGCTGCTTTTGGAAAATAATTTCATCAAAGCCTATCAGCCCCGATATAATATAATGCTGAGGGATGATAAGACGTATCCGCATTTAAAAATAAGCGTAAAGGAAAAATTCCCCCGGGTATCTATTGTCAGAGGAGAAAACGACGGCAAATCCTGCTATTTCGGCCCTTATGCCGATGTAGGCGCTTTGCGTGAAACTCTTCCTCTGTTGTGCGGCATTTTTAAATTACGTACCTGTAAAAACATGCAAAGACAATCCCGGGCCTGCTTGAACCATGATATTGGCAAGTGTATGGCTCCCTGCAGCGGTAAGGTTAACGAAAAAGATTATCGCGTAGCGGTGGATGAGCTGATTATTTTTTTATCCGGCAGCCATATTGAAATAATCAAAGGGAAAGAAGCGGCTATGAAAAGCGCCGCTAAAAATTTGGAATTTGAAAAAGCGGCCCGTTTGCGTAATGAAATAGAATGTTTGCAAAAGATTGGCGTTAAACAACAGATTACGTTACAAAATGACAGCTGCCTGGATATCGTCGCTTTCGCGCAGGGCAAGAAAAACCACCTTGCTGTGCTTTTTAAAATTCGCGGCGGCGGTATTGTGGCCAAGGACACCATCTGGCTTACCGGTTTGATGTCGGAAGAGCTGCCGGAAATGGCAGGCTCTTTCATCAAAAGATATTATGATGATAAAGAGGATCTGCCCCGAGAAATATTGGTTAAGGAACTGCCCTCCGAAGAGAATTTGCTGAAAAAATGGCTCTGCCATAAAGCCGGCCATAAAGTGGAAATGGCTGTTCCCAAAAGAGGGGAGAAAAAAAAGCTGCTGGATATGGTGCAGGGGAACGCCGATTTACTCATAGAAGAATTTTTAAAAGATTCTAACAGAAACGAACAGCTTTTAATAACCCTAAGCAAAGTTTTGGAATTAGAAGTGATTCCCAGCAGAATGGAATGTTACGACATTTCCCATCTGGGAGGACAAGACACTGTGGCTTCAATGGTTGTATTTCAAGATGCCAAGTCTGACCGTAAAGCTTACCGCCGCTTTAAAATTACCGAAGATAAAAACAATGATTTTGCTGCTTTAGCTGAGACTTTAAGGAGAAGGTTTGAAGAAATGAAAAAAGGCAACCGGGCTTTTGGGGCGGAACCTGATCTTATTGTAATCGACGGAGGGTTAGGTCAACTACATGCGGTAGTCAAAGAGCTTGAAAAGTTAGAAATTAACATACCCGTAATCAGTTTGGCTAAAAAAGAGGAAATTATTTATCGCTCCGGCGGGCGCTTTCCGCTTAAGTTATCCAGAAAAGATGAATCCTTGCGGCTGTTACAAAGGCTTCGCGATGAGGCTCACCGTTTTGCCGTTACTTATAACCGCAAACGCAGGGAACAAAAAACCCGCGTCTCCATTTTAGATAAAATTCCCGGCATAGGAACAAAACGTAAACAAGCTCTGCTGAAATATTTTGGTTCAGCCGCTAAAGTCAAAACGGCTGACGTGGAAGAATTATTACAGGTGAAAGGGATAACCCGGCCGGTAGCTGAAGAGATTGTTGATTTTTTCCATGCGTCAGGTTCAAAGACGAGTTAAATTTGTAAATAATTTATAATAAATGATTACCAGCGGCTGGCGGCGAAAAAATAAGTTTTTTAAAATGGTTCACTATTCAGGTACATATTTCAGTTGTATAATATTCATACCAGGCGTAAGTAACCGCCAGAAGGGGGATGCATCTGAAATACGGCGTATGGGGGATTGCCCCGGTTATAAAAAACATCTCCGTAAAATGAACGGCCGCTGATTTAGACGATAGAGCGCTGAATTTTCTTTCAATATCCAATTTTTATAAAATCCGGTTGATAAAGTAATGAGGCGTAAGTTTAATTTTAGCGGCCAGGCGTATGTTTCGTTCAGCGATTACTTTTATTGCCCAATTAAAATTTGCAGTTTTTTGTAAAAGTATAGAAGCGCGTTGCTCAAACCTGCCAGAGAAGAAAAAATATTGCGTAGTAACAGAAAATAACTGCCGGCAGACAACTCGCGGACTACCTTAAAACAAGTGGTATGGCGTACGTTACAGGAATACTTTACGATAAGCTGGTAATGTACAAAGAGGATAACGGCTACGCTCAGGTGCTGGTGATTACTGGCAGCCGCAGTTGAATTGGGCGGACAGCTAAGGTTTGGGCGCTGTAAAAATATAGGCCGGCCGTTTGGATTGTCTGCTTTAAATGGTCAAAATGGGGCAGCAGAAATATTTCAGCGGTTATAATTGTGTTAATGTTAAGTAATACTAAGGAGAGAGATGATATTTTTGGCAGCTAGAGTTTATTTTACTAATTTGAGGACTTCTAATAATGTGAATCTTTTGGACAAAATGGAGCGTTTAATTAAAAAAACCGGATTTCAGGATGTTGTCAGTCCAAACGATAAAGTCGCCATTAAGGTTCATTTTGGCGAATCGGGTAATTTAGCTTATATAAGGCCGCCCTATATAAGAAGAGTGGTAACGATGGTCAAAAAAGCCGGCGCGTTGCCTTTTGTCACCGATGCCAATACTTTGTATAAGGGACAGCGCGCTAACGCTGTTGATCATCTGGAAACGGCGATTGCCAACGGGTTTGATTATTCTGTAATCAACGCGCCTTTGATTATTGCAGATGGTTTGACCGGACGCGATTTTGTAAAGATACCTTTGGAAGGATGCAAACATTTTAAAAATGTCCATATAGGCAGCGCGGCGGTTTATGCTGACGCTTTGCTGGTCATATCACATTTTAAATGCCATGAACTGACCGGTTTTGGCGGCGCGATAAAAAACATGGGGATGGGATTAGGGGCTCGCAGCGGCAAACAGCAAATGCATACCGATGTTTTGCCTAAAGTTAATGAAAAATTTTGTACCGGCTGTGAAAAATGTGGTAAATGGTGTCCGGCCGACGCTATAGCATTTGTTCCCTGGAATGGCAATAAAAAAGGGCAAAAATCGGCAATTGATTACGGAAAATGCTGGGGTTGCGGAGAATGTTTGGCGATATGCAATTTTGACGCTATAACCCCCACCTGGAAAACCACTCCCGCCATCATGCAGGAAAAAATGGCTGAATATGCTCTGGGAGCGGTCAAGGATAAAGAAAATAAAACACTGTATGTTTCTTTTGTGACCGATGTAAGCCCCGCTTGCGATTGCCATGCGTACAATGACTTTCCCATTGTACAGGACATTGGTATTCTGGCTTCAAAAGATCCGGTTGCTTTAGATAAGGCTTGCGCGGATATGGTAAATCAAATGCCGCCTTTGAGCGGTTCAGTAATAAATGATCTTCCGGCAGGGCATGATAAGTTTAAAGCGGTTCATCCCAACATTGACTGGGCGCCTCAATTGCTTCATGCGCAGGAAATAGGGCTGGGGAATATTGAATACAATTTGGAGCAGATATAGTGGAAAATGAAACCACTGACCTGATATTATCTGATACTGTTAGCGTGGGAAGTCATTATTAAATAGATATAAACCCCCCCTTTATCAGAACAGAATACAGTGCGAATACTAACGACGCTGAACTGGGGAACAAAAAACGGATGATAAAAATTTCCGCCGCGCGGGCCTTGCGATTAAAAATCTTTTTTAAAGGATGATATGTAAATTTCAGGGGTTCAGCGGTGTTTAATTAAATATATAAAAATAAGCTGCTTTCCCGGGTTAATTTTAAAATGTTAAAAAGAGGTGTTTACCACGTTCGTGAAAAATGCAGATGCGGCAATGATGAGATATATTGCGGAAATTCCTGAACAATTTGAAGAATCATTAAAATTCGATTATTCTTTTACTGAAAAATATAAAAAAGAGTATTCCAATATTTTAGTAAGCGGAGTAGGAGGGTCGGCGATAGGCGGAGATATATTACGGATTATAGCCCAGCATAAAGTTTCGATTCCGGTTGCGGTTAACCGTAATTATGATATACCTGCTTACGTAAACGAAAATACCCTTTTTCTGGCAGTTAGTTATTCGGGCAATACGGAAGAAACTATTGCTTCTGCGCAAAAAGCGTCGGACCAAAAAGCAAATATTATTTGTATTACCAGCGGAGGCAAAGTAGCTGAAATGGCTGAATTTATGGGCTGGGGAAAAGTGGTTTTGCCGGGCGGGATGCCTCCCAGAGCCGCTACTGGATACTTATTTGCCCCGTTAGCGTTGATATTAGGGAAAATCGGTTATCTGTCCGGGGTAGACGAGGATATCCGGGAAACGGTAAAAATACTAAAGTCGATTTGGGATGAATACGGGATTTCAGCTCCGGCGGAAGAAAATAAGGCTATGAACATTGCGCGGGAATTAAAAAGAGCCATTCCGGTTATTTGGGGAGTGCAGGGGGTAACGGACATTTCAGCTCTGCGCTGGAAAACACAGCTTAATGAAAACGCTAAATGTTTAGCTTACTATAATGTTTTTCCGGAGTTAAATCATAATGAATTAGCAGGAATGGAAATACCGGATTCACTCATTGCGCAAATGGTTGCCGTTTTCTTATGCGATAATTATGAACAGTATCGAATCAAAAAGCGTATGGAAATAACTCAAAACCTCATAGCGGATAAAATAAAAAAAGTCATCAAAGTAAATGCCCGGGGAGAATCATTGATGGCGCGTATATATTCACTCTGTTATATCGGGGATTTGGTCAGTGTATATTTAGCGGGAGAATATGGCATAGACCCCCATTCTATAAAAATGATTGATTATTTGAAAGAAAAACTGGCTGATGTTTAACGAAAATACCATGTGAAATTATTAAATTTTTTGATATAATTAACTGGTAGTTTTGTAAACGCAGGCTTCAAGCTCTGTGGTTTTTACTTTGAGCCGGAGTTTTGTGTGGAACCAAAAATTGCCAACAGGTTTTATAATAATCAGTTAAAGAATGGAGGTCACCGCTTCGTGGGAAAAAAAGATCACCCCGTCCAAATGCTGATTATAACAGGGCTGTCAGGTGCGGGGAAAACCCAGGTGGCCAATTGCTTGGAAGATATTGGTTATTATTGTGTGGATAATCTGCCCCCGGTGCTTATAAGAAAATTTCTGGAACTCGGGTTGCATTCCCAAAAAGGCGTAAAAGGGGTAGCTCTGGTGTTGGATGTTCGCGGCGGGGATTTCTTTTTGGATATAACCCGCTCCCTTAATGAGGTTCAAAAAGAAAAAATACAATTTGAGATTATTTTTATGGAGGCTTCAGACGATGTTTTGGTAACTCGTTTTAAAGAATCGAGACGAAGGCATCCTTTGTATAAAGGGAGCGTTTTGGAAGCTATTCAGTCTGAGCGCAATATGCTGGTGGAGTTAAGAAGCAGGGCGCATATTATTATAGATACTTCCAAATTATCGGTCCGTAAGCTTAATGAAAAAATCAAAGACTTATACAGCGTCAGTCAGGCGGATGGATTTATAGTTAATATTATATCTTTTGGCTACAAATTTGGTATACCCATGGATGCTGATATAGTTATAGACGTAAGATTTTTACCTAACCCATTTTATGACCCTAAGATGAAACCTATGACTGGCGAAGATAGAGAAGTTATTGAATATGTTTTGGGGTCACATACCACTCAAACCTTTTTGCGCTACTTTTTGGATCTATTTGAATTTCTGATTCCCAGCTATATTAAAGAAGGCAAAACCTACTTATCTATTGCTGTAGGATGTACGGGAGGACAGCACCGTTCGGTAGTTATAGCCCGGTATTGCGGAGACGAGTTCAAAAAAATGGGCTACAATACCATTATCAGGCATAGAGATGTTTTAAAACATGCAGCTAAAAATGGGGAAGATTGAATGGATGTTCAGTTTGGTGAATATCGGATTGTGGTTATAGGTGGAGGCACCGGCCTGGCCGTTTTGCTGAAAGGCTTAAAAATATACACATCTAATTTAACGGCCATAGTGACCGTAAGTGACGATGGGGGAAGCTCCGGACGGTTAAGGGCCGAACTTGGCGTACTGCCGCCTGGGGATATACGCAATTGTTTAGTGGCGTTGGCGGACACTGAAATACTTATGGCCAAATTATTCCAGCACCGCTTTAACAACGGGAAATGGCTGGAAGGTCATAATCTCGGCAACTTATTATTAGTAGCCATGACGGAAATAACCGGAGATTTT
>JAISWS010000117.1 GCA_031270725.1 Syntrophomonadaceae bacterium
AGGCATTTTCATATCGGGTTTCCCTAAATGCGCCAAAAAAGAACCATCAACCAGCTCTATCAAAGAGTGAACGACGCTCTCTTGATGTATCACTACCTTAATATGCTCATAATCTATACTGAAAAGATGATGAGCTTCTATCACTTCCAGCCCTTTATTCATCAAACTGGCTGAATCAACAGTTATTTTAGGCCCCATGTTCCAGTTCGGATGCTTTAAAGCCATTTCCAGAGTAACTTTTTGCAGCTGTTCCTCCGAAAAATTCCGGAAAGGCCCTCCGGAGGCGGTTAACCAAATGTTCTCCAGATGCCTTTTTTCTCCGGCTAAACACTGAAACACAGCAGAATGTTCACTGTCTACCGGCAATAATGCTCCCTCTGCATCCGCAAGTGTTTCGATTATTATATCTCCGGCCGCTACTAAAGTCTCTTTATTAGCTAAAGCTATGGATTTCCCTGCTTTTATAGCGGCAAGAGTAGGCAGAATACCTATAGCGCCGCTTACCGCAACCAGGACCATATCCGCCCGCTCCCAGGACGCCAGCTCGCATAGCCCTTCCACACCCGCCATCAGCTGTACGTCAAGGCTATTGCGCGCCGTTAATTCTTTATAAGCGGTTTCATCTCCTATAGCCGCCGCCTGAGGTTTATAACGACGTATCTGCTCCAAAAGCTGAGAAGTTTCAGCGCGCGCCGCTAAACCAACAACCTGAAATAAATCGGGGTAATTATCTATAACCTCTAAAGCTTGCCGGCCTATGGAGCCAGTCGAGCCTAATATTACTATTTTTTTAGTATTATTCATGTTTATTATTTCCCCATTTAAAGCTATCAAAAAATCCGGCTCTTTTTACAGCTATGGCTAAAACAAGTAAAACCGGACCCGCAATAATCCCTATAAATCCTATAAGTTTCAGCCCTATATACATGCTTAACAGAGTCGCTAACGGATGCAAGCCGATATTATCTCCGGTGATTTTAGGTTCTAAAACCTGTCGCACTACTGAAATTATAACATAAATCACCAGCAACCCTATGCCTAAAGACTTGCTGCCTAAAATCAACTCCCAGATAATCCATGGTAAAAACACCAGCCCCGGCCCCAAAATAGGCAATAAATCCAGAACGCCGGTAACCATTCCTATGGTCAGCGCGTATTGGACTCCGGCTATTTTCAGCGCTATCATAGTAATGATAGCTGTAATCGACACCAAAATAATATAAGCTTTGACAAATCCCGCCAGAGAATCCATAACATCGTGAAGCACCCGATTTGATTTAATTTGGGCTCCCGCAGGCATATTTTTCCAAATAAAACTTTTTATCATCGCCTTATCTTTTACCATAAAAAAAGTAGCAATCGTCGCTATAGTTATTACTACCATCAAGTTAGGCAATAAAGTCAAAAAATAAAATACGCCGGTAATCATATTATTAATATGAGCCGATATAAAATTAACGGCGGCAGCCCAATTATCGTTAAAAGCAGCTTGTAATTCCGGAGATATTTCCAAAGCCAGGAAATATACTTTTAAATCATTAATGAAATTTATTATAATGCCGCTGAAATCCAGACTATGAGTTGCTACCATCGGACTGATGCGGGCTAACTCGCTGCCGATTCTAGAAAACAAAAAGAACAGGACCAGCGACAGTAACCCTAAAAACAAAAGCAGACTTATAAAAGCCGCCAGACTTCTTTTAATGTGAACTTTATTTTCAAGAAACACAACCGCCGGTTCTATAATAAACGCCATAATTACAGCAATTATAAAAGGCAGCAATACAGAAGGTGCTTTTTTGAAGAACACACCTAAATATGGGAAAATGTAAGTTACGGTCAGAAAAAACGCCGCTATGCCTAAAACTAAAATGGCTATTTTCACTAAGAACTTGACATACTTTTGCAGTTCAGGATCCATGAATTTATACTCCTTGTTTTTCCTTGCCCCTCAATTTAAGCCCTGCCATTTTTAAAATTATAAATTTAGAAACCTGTAAAAGTAGTATATTACCGGAAGAACCAGAAAAAAACTGTCAAAACGGTCTAAAACCCCTCCGTGCCCTGGTATCAGTGAGCCTGAATCTTTAACTTTGAAAGTCCTTTTAACGCCCGACATCACCAAGTCCCCTAACTGGGCCGCAATACTGCCTGCCACCCCTAAAATAAGCGCATATTTGTAATTAAATATGAACCCGCTGAAAAGAAAGTTAAACAGAACACATCCCAGTGCCGTTAAAAATAAACCACCTGCACAGCCTTCCCAGGTTTTTTTAGGACTGAGCTGCGGTATCAACTTATGCTTCCCCCATAAACGTCCAAACATATAGCCTCCTATATCGCTGCACCAGGTAACTATAAAAGCCAGCAGCAATAAATAAAAAGAAGAGCTCAAAACCTGAATTTTTAAAATATAACTTAAAAGAAAGCCAACATATATGGGCATCCAAAAACAAATTGCCATATCTGTTACATCCGTACGCGGATACACGAACACGAACACCAAAGATGTAAGCAATAAAAATAAAATCACGCTCAGGTTATCATAAACCTCTAAAACAGGAGCCAAAAAGATTATTAAAAATAAAATATAAGGCAATACTTTAAAGTTATTCACTCCGCGTTTGCTTATTATATTCTGCATTTCATTTACAGCGCATAAGCCGATCAGTAAAAAAAGCCCCCGGCAAAACCATCCGCCTTGCCAGATACAAAAAACAATTAACGGTATGCCTGCTAAGGCCGAAAGGATTCTCGTTTTAAGCATTAATATTTTCCATTCTATTTTTTTTCGTTTACATCCCCAAATTTACGTATTCTTTTTTGATAATCAAAAATAGCCTGCAAAAAATCTTCCTTTTTAAAATCAGGCCACAACGATTCTGAAACCCATATTTCCGAATACGCAATCTGCCATAAAAGAAAATTGCTGAGCCTCATCTCTCCCGCCGTTCGTATAATCAAATCCGGATCCGGTAAATCTTTAGTAAATAACAGCTTTGACACACACTCTTCATCAATTTCATCTATAGATAACTCACCATTAAGAACTTTTCCCGCAATGGTTTGAATAGTCTTCAATATCTCCAGCCGAGCCCCGTAATTTAAAGCAATATTCAAATTCATAGCCTTGTTATCCGCTGTTTTAGCTAAACTTTTTTCGATAATGTTTACACAATCCAGCGGCAGCGATTTATAATCGCCTAATATATTTATACGAATATCTCTGTCGTGTAATTCATCAATCTCCTTTTGCATAAATTCAGCCAAAAGGCTCATCAAATAACTAACCTCTTCCGTAGGCCTTTTCCAATTTTCTGTAGAGAAAGCAAATACTGTAAGATGTTGGACGCCAATATGTCCGCTGATATTTACAACTTCTTTCAAAGCGTTCATGCCAGCCCGATGGCCCATTGATCTTGGCAGCAGCCGCTTACTGGCCCAGCGTCCGTTTCCGTCCATGATAACGGCGACATGTACAGGTATTTTGGTTTTATCTAACGATTTTGTCAGACTGTCTGATAATCTGGTCATTTTTACCTTTCCGGCTCAGCTATCCTTATTCTCTTGCCCTTTAAAAAATTAACCCCCCATACCTGGGGGGCGGCATATCCGGCAACAGGCAAGTCCTCTGCCGAATACGTCAGAACCTCCGGAAGAACTGTCATCAATATCTTTTTCAACTAGCTGAAAATTTAAACTTCCATTACATCTTTTTCTTTTGCCGCTAAAATAACGTCTATATCTTTAATATATTTATCAGTTAATTTCTGTATTTCATCAGTCGTTTTTTTGGCCTCGTCTTCAGGTATCTTCTTGTCTTTTTCCAAACCCTTTACATGGTCGTTTTGTTCCCGGCGTATGTTACGCACAGCAACTTTAGCTTCTTCTCCGCGTTTTTTCACCGCTTTAACTATGTCCTTCCTTCGTTCTTCAGTTAGCTGCGGAATAGCAAGTCTTATAACATTCCCGTCATTGCTCGGGGTTATTCCCAAATCCGACTTGAGAATCGCTTTTTCTATTTCCGGCATAGTCGTCTTATCCCATGGCTGAATAACCAGCAATCTGGCTTCAGGTACATTCACAT
The DNA here is from genome assembly GCA_031270725.1 of Syntrophomonadaceae bacterium. Lineage (GTDB taxonomy): Bacteria > Bacillota > Syntrophomonadia > Syntrophomonadales > Syntrophomonadaceae > JAISDD01. The sequence continues at coordinate 4,088 of JAISWS010000117.1, forward strand.
TAGCTAGTTGATTAATTGGTGTAGGCTGGCCATAATAATTAACCATGACCCTATCCAGCATAGAAGGATTAGCTCGGCCGGCACGTAACGAAGATAAATCCTTGGAAAGATGCTCCAGCGTTTTTTGCATTTTGGTCACTGTTAAATCATTAATTTCATCTATCACCGTCAAACCTCCCTATATAAGTTCCGATTTCATAGCCCTGCACGGCTTTCATAATATTGCCTTTGGTAGTCAGATTAAAAACTATGATAGGAATATTATTCTCCATACATAAAGTCGCGGCAGTTGAATCCATTACTTCCAGTCCTCTGTTAACCACTTCAATATAGTTCAATTGTTCAAAACGGACGGCGTCTTTGTTTTTACGGGGATCCGAGTCATAAACGCCGTCCACTTTTTTAGCCATTAAAATAACTTCCGCTTCTATTTCCGCCGACCTCAAAGCAGCGGCGGTATCAGTAGAAAAATAAGGATTGCCGGTTCCAGCCGCGAAAATCACGACCCTGCCTTTTTCCAGATGCCGTATAGCCCGACGCCTGATATACGGTTCCGCTATTTCTTTGATTTCGATAGCTGATAAGACTCTGGTCCCCGCTCCTAATTTTTCCAAAGCATCCTGCAAAGCCAACGCGTTAATCTCCGTAGCCAGCATTCCCATATAATCCGCGGTAGCCCTGTCCATTCCCTGAGCGCTTCCGGACACCCCCCGCCAGATGTTCCCGCCGCCTACTACGACCGCTACCTGTACTCCTATTTCCGCTACTTCCATAATTTGTTCGGCTATGGACGACAAGATTTCATACTCAATGCCGTAAACACCATCACCGGCTAAAGCTTCCCCGCTTAATTTAAGTACTATTCTCTTATATTTGGATTTTTGCAAAGGATAATATCCTCCCAAACTTTATTTTTTATAGTTTGCCTTTTATTTCCAAATACCAGCTCGATTAATTATTTATTTGTGCCATTACTTCAGCCGCGAAATCAACTTCCGCTTTTTCAATGCCTTCACCCAGTTCATAACGAACAAATCTGCGTACATGTATATTTTCGCCCATTTTAACCACATGTTCAAGAACCAGCTCATGTACTGTTTTATCATTATCCTTTATAAACGGCTGTTCCAGCAGACAATTCTCTTTGTAAAATTTATCTATCCGCCCTTCAATCATTTTCTCAATTATTTTTTCCGGTTTGCCTTCTTCCAATGCCTGGGCTTTCAGTACTTCCTTTTCGCGTTTGACAATATCCTCCGGCATTTCTTCCCGAGAAACCACCAACGGATTGGAAGCGGCAATCTGCATAGCTATATCATAAGCTAAAGCTCTAAATTCATCGGTTTTCGCTACAAAATCCGTTTCACAATTAACTTCCACTAATACTCCAATTCTGCCCGCGCCATGTATATAGGAGATTACTGTACCTTCACTGGCAATCCGGCCAGCTTTTTTAGCAGCTTTGGCCAGGCCTCTGGTTCTAAGCTCATCAATGGCCTTTTCAATATCTCCGCCGGCAGCCTGCAAAGCTTTTTTGCAGTCCATCATCCCTACTCCGGTTCTTTCCCGGAGTTCCTTGACTAACGCCGCTGTAATTTCCAACGCTCTAACCCCCCTGATTATAAATTAATAACCCTATATATTCGCTTTCCTGACTAAATCTCTCATAAAAAAGGTGAAGAGGAAAGCCCTCGTCACCCCTAATAAAAACTAAGCGGTAATTTGCTCTCCCTGTCTGCCTTCCAAAACGGCATCGGCAATTTTAGCCGTAATTAGTTTAACAGCCCGAATCGCGTCATCGTTGCCGGGAATTACATAATCGATTTCGTCCGGGTCGCAGTTGGTATCCACAATAGAAACAACCGGTATCCCTAATTTTCGTGCTTCTGCTACCGCGATTTTTTCTTTGCGCGGATCAATGATGAATATTGCGCCCGGTAATTTTTCCATATCTTTTATTCCGCCTAAAAACCTCTCCAAACGCTCTCTTTCATTGATCAAATGAGCCACTTCTTTCTTAGTCAGCACCTCAAAAGCTCCATCCGTCTCCATTTTTTCCAGTTCTTTAAGCCGGAAAACCCGTTTGCGGATTGTTTTGTAATTAGTTAGCATACCTCCCAGCCAACGTTGGTTCACAAAAAACATTCCGCAACGTTTAGCTTCTTCCCTTACCGTTTCCTGAGCTTGTTTTTTAGTGCCTACAAACAACACCCCCGAGCCTTCTGCCGCTACACTTTTAACGAAATTATAGGCATCATCAAACTTTTTAACCGTTTGCTGCAAATCAATAATATAGATGCCGTTTCTCTCCATGTAAATGTAGGTAGCCATCTTAGGGTTCCATCTCCGTGTTTGGTGTCCAAAATGAACTCCTGCCTCCAGCAATTGTTTCATTGATATAACTGACACCAGCAACACCTCCTTTCAGTTTTTTCCTCCGCTGCTTCACCCCGAACCATAACCGTTGCCGGCACCGATGGCCAGTTCACAGCGTGTGTATTCACCATTTGATAATATATCATAAAATTATTACCATTTGCAAGGAAATCGTTCTATTCGGAGTGGACAAAGGCGTTTAGTTATAAGAAATCCAGCACAGAAAAAGGTAACTCGCGGGATTTTGGGTCGCGGTTTTGTCTAAATTTCATTTTTGCCGCGCCGAAGGCGTTGTAAGCG
>JAISWS010000139.1 GCA_031270725.1 Syntrophomonadaceae bacterium
CAACTGCTGAATGAAAGGGAATACAGAGAAAACCGGGATCGGTACGGCGATTCATTTATGGCCGGGATTGGAGCGGAAGCTGTTAAAATTTTGCTGCAGGAAATAGATTTGGAACAGATGACGCTGGAATTAAAAGAGGAAATTGCGACTACTACCGGACAGAGAAAAAGCAGATCGATAAAAAGATTGGAAGTGGTGGAGTCGTTCCGCTTATCTACTAACAGACAGCAATGGATGATTATGGATGTCCTGCCGGTCATTCCGCCGGAATTGCGTCCCATGGTGCAGTTGGACGGCGGGCGCTTTGCGACTTCCGATTTGAATGACCTGTACCGCAGAGTTATCAACAGAAATAATCGTTTAAAAAGACTTTTGGATTTAGGGGCGCCTGATATTATAGTCCGCAATGAAAAAAGAATGCTGCAGGAGGCGGTTGACGCTTTGATTGATAACGGACGCAGGGGCAGGCCGGTTACCGGACCTGGGAACAGGCCGCTTAAATCGCTGAGCGATATGCTTAAAGGAAAACAAGGCCGTTTCCGTCAAAATCTGTTAGGAAAGAGAGTAGATTATTCAGGCCGTTCGGTTATCGTAGTGGGCCCCAAGCTGAAAATGCATCAGTGCGGTTTGCCTAAAGAAATGGCGTTAGAATTGTTTAAACCTTTTGTAATGAAGAAAATAGTGGACCGGGGCATTGCTACCAATATTAAAAGCGCGAAAAAAATGGTAGAACGGGGAAGAGAAGAAGTCTGGGATATTTTGGATGATGTTATCAAGGAACATCCGGTTTTGTTAAACCGGGCGCCGACTTTGCATCGCTTAGGAATTCAAGCGTTTGAACCGGTATTGGTCGAAGGGCGCGCTTTGCAGCTTCATCCGTTGGTCTGTACCGCATATAATGCCGATTTTGACGGAGATCAAATGGCGGTTCATGTTCCATTGTCGGCTGAAGCTCAAACCGAGGCGCGTATTTTGATGCTGGCCAGTAATAATATTCTCAACCCTAAAGACGGCAAACCGGTGGTTACACCTACGCAAGACATGGTTATTGGATTATATTATCTGACTTATATGAGCGAAAATGATTGGGATATTGAGAACCCCAGAGTTTTTAGAGACCCTGATGAAGCGCAGATGGCTTATGAAGTAGGAAATATTACTTTGCATGAAAAAATAAAAGTAAGGATGAAAGTGCCTGATCCCCAAAGAATTAAAAATGGGGCGCCGCTTAATACGGAGCTGGCTTATTATGAAAAAATGATGGAAACTTCGGTGGGAAGAATTATCTTTAATGAAGCTATGCCTGATAGCCTAGGCTTTTTTAATGAAGTTATCGACAAAAAGAAAATCGGCAATATAGTATATGAATGTTATCGTTTGGAAGGCAATGCTAAAACGGCTTCAAAGCTGGACGGGATCAAAAGGCTGGGGTATAAATTCGGCACCAGAGCGGGTATTACCGTTGGCGTAACTGATTTTGAAACTCCGGCGGCCAAAACAGCTATTTTGCGTGAAGCTGATTTAGCGGTTGGCGCGATTGAGGAAGATTATTTAATAGGACTGATTACCGATGAGGAACGCGGCAATCAAGTGGTTGACATTTGGAACCAGGCAACCGATGATGTTACGGAAGCTTTGAAAGAATCGCTGCCGGAGGATAATCCGGTTTACATGATGGCTATTTCCGGCGCCCGCGGTAATTTCCAGCAAATTCGGCAGTTAGCGGGAATGAGGGGGCTTATGGCTGATCCTTCCGGTAAAATAATAGATTTGCCGATAAAAGCTAATTTCCGTGAAGGGCTGACAGTATTAGAATATTTCATCTCAACCCACGGTGCCCGCAAGGGCTTGGCGGATACAGCTCTGCGCACGGCTGATTCAGGATATCTGACCAGAAGATTAGTGGATGTTTCACAAGATGTTATCGTCAGGGAGGATGATTGCGAATCGGCTGAAGGTATATGGGTGGAAAAAATAATGGAAGGGTCTCAGCTGATAGAGCCTCTGAACCAGCGCATCATAGGAAGAGTGACGGTTGATGCCGTTTACCATCCCCAGACAGGTGAAAAAATAGTTGAAGAGAACCAAATGATAGATGATGAGGCGGGTTTTATGATTGAGCAGGCAGGTATTGAAAGCGTAAAAATCAGGTCGGTCCTTACCTGCAAAACGCGTCATGGTGTCTGTAAGAAATGTTACGGGCGTAATCTGGCTACCGGTTATGATGTGGAAATAGGGGAAGCGGTAGGTATTTTAGCGGCTCAGTCAATCGGAGAACCGGGGACTCAATTAACCATGCGCACTTTCCATACCGGAGGAGTTGCGGGTGACGACATAACCCGCGGGTTGCCGCGTGTAGAGGAACTTTTTGAAGTACGTAAGCCAAAAGGGCAGGCGGTAGTGGCTGAAGTGGCAGGAAAAATCAGCTTTGGCGAAAACAAAGGACGCCGCCAAGTTGAAATTCTCAATGAAAACAACGAAGAACTGGACGCTTATTTGGTTCATTACGGATCCCGTCTGAAGGTTAGCGCAGGTGATTTTGTGGAAATGGGGGATGCGCTCACGGAAGGACCTTTGAATCCGCATGATATTCTAAAAACAAAGGGAATGCAGGAAGTGCAGCGTTATCTTTTGCAGGAAGTGCAGAAAGTATACCGTTCCCAAGGTGTTGATATCAGTGACAAGCATATCGAAATTATGATCCGTCAGATGCTGAAAAAAGTTAAAGTTGAAGATTCCGGAGATACTACTATGCTTCCAGGGGCGTTTGTAGATATTGCGGTGTTTGAGGAAGAGAACACCAAGGCGATTGACAATGATCTTTTGCCGGCGGTATGTTCGCCTATGCTGTTAGGGATAACCAAAGCGTCGCTTAATACCGATTCGTTTTTGTCAGCGGCCTCATTCCAGGAAACTACCAAAGTTTTAACCGAAGCGGCCATTAAAGGCAAAATTGATAATTTAATAGGCTTAAAAGAAAATGTTATAATAGGAAAATTGATACCCGCAGGCACCGGTTATTCAATTTATAAAAAGGTTGATTACGGAGATAATGCATTGGAAGAGGCGAACGGCGTTTTACCGTAAATAAGCCGCGGACAGTATATATTTCCCCGGAGGTGAAATTTTCTTAAAAGTCCTCTGCTGAGGGGATAAAGCGTACAGCTTTTCCGGCGCGCTGTATACCGGCGGAGGCGTGGATGTGGAATTTATTTTAAAAATGCCGCACAAAATATTTGACGGGGAGCTTTTCAGATGCTAAAATACTAAAAGTATCGGTATTTGTCTATAACCTTGCGGGGTTACTGGTATTGATATTAAGGAATAGTGTTTATGCTGTCTTCAGAAATAAAAAATAAAGCAAAAGTTATTGGGATTAAGCAAGTTAAAAAAGCTATTAATAAAGGTTTGGCTAAAAAGGTTATTATTGCCAGTGATGTGGAACCCCATATAGGCGAACCTTTAAAAAGAATGTGCGAACAAAAGGGAATTGAATTTGTTGTGGCGGACGAGATGAAAATTCTGGGGCAAGTTTGTGGAATTGAAGTGGGGGCCGCAACGATAGCATTGATTGAATCAGAATATATTTAAAATAAAAGCTGCCATTTATTTTCGGGGAAGGAGGTGCAAGTATGCCGACTATTAATCAACTAGTTCGCAAGGGAAGAGAAAAAGAAGAGAAAAAATCAACTGCCCCGGCCCTTAAAAGTTGTCCCCAAAAACGGGGAGTATGCACTCGTGTATACACGACTACTCCCAAAAAACCTAATTCTGCTTTGAGAAAGATCGCCAGAGTACGGCTTTCTAATGGAATAGAAGTTACGGCTTATATTCCGGGGATTGGACACAATTTACAGGAACATAGCGTGGTTTTAATAAGAGGAGGAAGGGTAAAGGACCTGCCAGGGGTCAGATATCATATAATAAGAGGAACACTGGATGCTTCCGGGGTCCTTAACCGTAACCAAGGCAGATCAAAGTATGGGACTAAAAAGCCCAAGAAAAAATAATTAGGAGGGAAGGTATGCCTAGAAAAGGGTCAGTTCCTAAAAGGGACGTATTGCCGGATCCGATTTATAACAGCAAAATATTTACTAAAGTTGTTAATCAAATCATGTGGGACGGAAAGAAGAGTTTAGCGGAACGTATCTGCTATGACGCTTTTGGTATTTTAGAGAAGAAAATGAATAAAGATCCTTTAGAAATTTTTGAAGTTGCGATGAGAAACATTACTCCGATTTTAGAGGTCAGAGCCAGGAGAGTCGGCGGAGCGAACTATCAGGTACCAGTGGAAGTGCGGGCCGACAGGAGACAAACCTTAGCGATAAGATGGCTGGTTTCTTATGCCAGAAAACGCGGCGAAAAAACGATGGCCGAACGCTTAGCCGGAGAATTAATGGATGCTTACAATGGTTCCGGGGGTTCTGTGAAAAAACGTGAAGATACGCATAAAATGGCTGAAGCCAACAAAGCATTTGCTCATTATCGATGGTAGATTATCACTGGGGAGATGGGTTATGCCGGATGGAACTGATTTATCTGTAATGAGGAATATTGGTATGATGGCTCATATTGACGCTGGAAAAACCACTACTACCGAAAGAATACTTTACTATACAGGTAAAATCCATAAAATAGGTGAGGTAGATAAAGGTACGGCAACGATGGACTGGATGAGACAGGAACAAGAAAGAGGCATAACTATTACTTCGGCTGCGTCTGCTTGCGTGTGGAAAAATCATGTTATTAACATTATTGACACGCCCGGGCATGTTGATTTTACAGTTGAGGTTGAACGGTCGTTGCGGGTGCTTGATGGAGCTGTTGGTATATTTTGTGCGGTGGCGGGAGTCCAGCCTCAGTCGGAAACCGTTTGGCGTCAGGCTGACCGCTATCAAATTCCCAGGATTGCTTACATCAATAAAATGGACAGAGTAGGAGCGAATTATTTTGCAGCCGTAAATACGCTGAGTGAACAACTAGGATGCAACACGCTTATAGTTCAGCTTCCTCTCGGAAGTGAAGAGCAATTCCAGGGGATTATAGATGTGGTGAAATTAAAAGCGTATGTTTACCAGGATGATGCAGGTGAAAATTTCCTCGAAAGAGAGTTAACAGCTGAGGAATTTATTTCAACAACTGGATATAGAAATGCACTTTTAGAAAAAATATCCGAATATGACGATGAAATGCTGGAGAAATATTTGGAGGGGAAGGAAATATCTCCGGAAGAAATTATTCTTCTGATAAGGAAGATGACTATTTCTAATGGCGCAGTGCCAGTGCTTTGCGGGTCGTCTTTTAAAAATAAAGGGGTACAAATGCTCCTCGACGCGATTATTGATTATTTGCCGTCGCCTAAAGACAAACCGGCTGTTACGGGAATTGATCCTGACAGCGGTACGCGGTTGCAGAGGATGGCGGGATTGGCAGAACCTCTAACGGTATTAGCGTTTAAAGTAACAGTTGACCCTTTTGTAGGTAAACTGACTTACTTGCGGATATATTCAGGCGTTTTAAAATCGGGCTCTTATGTGCTGAACAGTAAAAAAAGGCAGAAAGAGCGGATAACAAAGATACTGCGTATGCATGCTAACAGCAGGGAAGAACTGGACACAGCGTTTGCCGGAGATATCGTAGCGGGAGTTGGACTTAAAAATACCGTAACCGGCGATACGATATGTTCCGAATTAGAACCTATTCTCCTGGAAACGATTGATTTCCCGGACCCAGTTGTTGATATAGCAGTTGAACCGAAAACCAAAGCGGACCAGGACAGGATGGGGGAAAGTTTGCGGCGGTTAGCGGAAGAAGATCCGACTTTTATAGCGAGAGTTGATGAGAGCAGCGGTCAGACGATTTTATCCGGGATGGGTGAACTTCACCTTGAAATCATAGTAGACCGTTTGCTGAAAGAGTTTAAAGTGAATGCTAATATCGGGAAACCGCAGGTGGCGTATAAAGAAACTATAAAAACGCCGGCACAATCTGAAATAATCTTTGATAAACAAACCGGAGGGCATGGACAATTTGCCCATATAATCCTGGAAGCTGAGCCTTTACCGGAAGGAAGCGGAAAATTATTTGAGTATGCCGCTGCTACGGAATGTATGCCGAGAGAATTTGCTTCAGCCGTTGAAGTTGGGGTTATGGAGGCTTTGCAAGCTGGGATATTAGCTGGATATCCTGTAGATGACATCAAAGTGAGGCTTACGGGAGGATCATATCATGAAGCTGATTCCACGGAACTGGCTTTTAAGATTGCAGGTGTCCAAGGTTTGAAGGGTATTTTGGATAAGGCGGAGAAAATCCTCTTGGAGCCGATTATGTATATGGAAATTATTTGCCCTGATGAATATGTGGGGGACGTTATAGCGGATTTAAACGCCAGGCGTGGAAAAGTATCCGGTTTTGAAGAAAACCGGGACAGTAAAATTATTAAAGGCGCGGTACCTTTAGCGGAAACTTTCGGATATGTAACGGCTTTGCGCTCTCTGAGCCAAGGCAGAGCAAGCTTTTCACTCCATATGAGTAATTATGCTGAAGTACCGGAAAATAAAAACAGAGACATTATATCTAAGAGATATGGTATTTAAAACTTCAAAGAAAGGTGAGGAATAAAGAATGGCAAAGGCAAAATTTGAGAGGACAAAACCGCATCTGAACATAGGTACGATTGGGCATGTAGATCATGGCAAGACTACTTTAACAGCGGCCATTACCCTTGTGTTGTCCAAAGTGGGAGGAGCAGTAGCTACGTCGTATGATTCCATAGACAAAGCTCCGGAAGAAAGGGAAAGAGGAATCACGATCAATACTGCCCATGTTGAATATGAAACTGAGAGCAGACATTATGCGCATGTAGATTGTCCGGGCCATGCCGACTATATAAAGAATATGATAACCGGAGCGGCCCAGATGGATGGCGCTGTTTTAGTTGTGTCGGCTGCGGACGGCCCGATGCCCCAGACCAGGGAGCATATTTTACTGTCCAGACAGGTAGGCGTACCATATATTGTAGTGTTTATGAACAAGATAGATATGGTTGATGATGAAGAATTAATAGAATTAGTGGATATGGAGATAAGAGAACTCTTATCTGAGTATGAATTTCCGGGGGATGACATTCCGGTGATTCCGGGATCAGCTTTAAAAGCGATGGAATGCGGATGCGGAAGCAAGGACTGTGAATGGTGTAAAAGGATTTGGGATCTTATGGATGCCGTTGACAGTTATATTCCGTTGCCGGACAGAGCTATTGACAAACCCTTCTTAATGCCGATAGAAGATGTTTTCACCATTACCGGAAGAGGAACTGTAACTACCGGCAGAGTTGAAAGAGGCACCGTTAAAGTCGGTGACGAGGTCAATATAGTCGGCATGAGTGAAGAAGCCAGAAAGACTACGGTAACCGGTGTTGAAATGTTTAGGAAACTTTTGGATTATGCTGAAGCGGGAGATAATATCGGTACCTTGTTAAGAGGGGTGGACAGAAAAGAAGTTGAACGCGGAATGGTACTGGCAAAACCAGGGAGCATTAATCCTTTAACCGAGTATAACGCTGAAGTTTATGTATTGACCAAAGAGGAAGGAGGAAGGCATACCCCGTTCTTTGGAGGTTATCGTCCGCAGTTCTATTTCCGCACCACAGATGTTACAGGTATTATTGAACTGCCGGAAGGGGTAGAAATGGTAATGCCGGGCGACAATATCCAAATGAAGATATCTTTGATTACACCGATAGCTATTGAAGAAGGATTAAGATTTGCTATTCGCGAAGGCGGAAGAACAGTGGGCGCTGGAGTTGTTACCGGATTGGCTGAGTAAAACTTAATTACCGAGTTAAAAGTTGCAGAATTTCGGGAGTAGGAGTTAGGGGCTTTTGCTCCCGCATTAAACGCTTGGGGGCGTTGATGATGAATTATTATTAAGGAGGTTAAATATTAGTGAACGGCCAAAAAGTAAGAATTCGGCTGAAAGCTTTTGACCATAAGCTTTTGGATCAGTCTTCACAAAAAATTGTTGAAACGGCGAAAAAAAACGGTTCGAATGTATCAGGTCCGGTGCCTTTGCCGA
>JAISWS010000149.1 GCA_031270725.1 Syntrophomonadaceae bacterium
TCGTGGAGGGAATACGCAAGCTTGTGGACCGCTGGACCAAGTGCATCGAAAAGGAAGGAGACTATGTAGAAAAATGACGTACATGCTCAACCCCTACTTTTGTGTAAATAAATTGGAAAAACAAAAGTGCGGATAATTTTTTACTTTCACTCGTAATAGATTTCTATGACTAGAAATCTGTGCAGTAAAGTATTAGGTTTTATGAATTCTGCTCGGAACTCTGTGTTAGTGTTATCATCCCATGTACATGTATGGGCTGTAACTCCCAGAACCTCATCTGTACCTAATATACCTCAGACAATGGCCAGTTTCCAACATAATATTAGTATAACTTAGAGAAACACAAAATGCTGTTTCCCGTCAGTTTCCTCAGGTGTTTGCGTCCCACGAGCTGTAGATGATGTGAATAAACATGGTCTGTGGTAGGCAACATAATGCTCGGCTTTCAAATTTGGGACTGTATGGAGTTCACAGTAAAGTAGATAGCCTGGGTGTTTCCGGACTGCAGTCGTATTAGGCAAGCGATATTCTGACGGCGTTACCTGGCATTGCGAACCACGTCTACATTATGACTGCGCTTCGCAGATTATTTATTTTGTAGTTTCAGAAACGCGAATTATGGCTATGAAATTAAGAACAGAATAAATCGAGGATTTGGTCGCTAATATTTAGTTCACAATCTTCAACTGGCCTGGAGAGTACGGTTTTCCGGGTTGTAACGCCTTGTAATTCGGAGAGAGGTCGGCGTTTCGGAGGAACTGTCACCTCCATCTTCAGGGCCGAAGAGTAAGTAAAGTAAAAAAAAAAAACCCTGCTATTTGCCTGCTTCATGCTGGTTTCCTGCTGTGATTACTCTTAGATCCTGAAGATGGTGACGATAGGTTCCTCTGAAACGTCGGAAATCGAATTTTGGTCGTAAGGTCATAGTCATTCACCTGGCGGAAATATCGTTTCGTTTATTTGTTTCTTGTTTTTAGTTTGTTTGGTTTTCTCTTCCAACGGTGTTACAAGTATACAAATGTGCAGCCCATGAGTAACACGTTTTTTATGGAGCGGATACAAGATGACGCCATTACCTGTACTTCAGGGTCAATACTACTTGTAGTACGTGAAAGGAATCTACGAACCTTCAGTTTTATAAAGTTTGGAGGTTGGATGAGACACGCGGTAGGATAGTTGGTTGAGGCACTATGCTACAAGCCGGAAGGTCTCGGTTTCGGTTCCCGATGAAGTCATTGGATTTTTCAATTTTCTTAATCCTTCCAGCCGCACAATGGCCCTGGGATCGACTCAGCCTCTAACAGAAATGAGTACCAGGAATCTTCCTGGGGGGTAAAGGGCGGTCGGCGCGTAAGTCTGACAACCTTATCGCGTTCTGTGAGCCTATTATCTAGAAATCGGCGTCTCACAACCCTATGAGCCTCCACAACCTGTTACAGGGAAAGCTTTACTTTTTTTTTCTTGGGGGACGGATACTTCCTGGAAAGTTGGGGTTTTCTGGCGGAAGTATCAGTATATTTTAGGTAGTGATATTTTGTGAAAACTTAAAATTCCAGGGCGTTACAAAATATTTTAATTCTCCCCACGTAATAGATAACTCAGGAAAAGGATCTCGTGTTCCTTTGTTTTATTTCAGGCAGGTTGTCTTGTTTCTTGAATATCATTGCAGGTAGCAGTTTTATTTTTAGGAAAAATTATATTGAGGATTCCAGTGTTAAATAAGTATGAAAACATTGCTGAAAATACATTTTAAAAGTTGTTACTCGACGGTTTTTAGGTTCGTATCGAAAAAATAAATTTCACGTCACTTATTTCTTCACATCTGTCCACTTTTCCGCTTGTAACAGTGCCAAAATAACTGTACGAATTAATATGATTAAATGCTATACGGTAGACTAACATCAAAGTTTGTCGAACCATTTCCAGATGTTATTTGTTCTCCATGCATGTTCCTCTTCCATCCATTCGAAGTTATATAATACCCGCAGTTGAAATATTTTTGTTAGTTAGCTGACCAGCCAAATACTTTACTTTTTACCCCCATTCTCTTAGTGATTGAATTTTGGGCAGGGGGTTAGTTGAACGTAAATTTCCAGATATCTCCCTTTTCTATATATAATTGTACTTAAGCATTCATAATTATTTTCTTGTATTAATGATATAAAACAGGAATTGAAACAATGCATATAAATGATTATCCAGCAGATTGAAATATCCCCCGAGCAACGAACCCGCGGCTTTCGGTCGCACTGTTTGAACTCCCCCATATGCCCCCATTTTCCTCCACTACAACCATACGTATGATGAATCCTTTCCATCCCTGCTTTCAGGCCAACCTCTCATCTCTCTGCTTGCCATAGAGACCACTGACTTTATGAATAACGTAATTCATTATAAAATGTTGCGCAGAGACATTTCTTGCAATGGAAGAAAGAAGTGACTAATTGATCTTCCAAAGGGAGTCTCAAGACAGACACAGTTTACATGTTTTGTTGTGTCCGATGATCGGCTGCGCAGGAAATTTTATCGAGTCTGTGTTCATGCATTTATTTCTGAATAGGCCTTTTTAGTTGCCGATCACAGTGGCCGCGCGGTCTAAGGTATGAACCGTGTTCGTCCGCTCGAACACTGGGATCGTGGGTTCGAATCTCACTCGAGGCATGGATGTCTGTATGCGTTTATTCTTTGTGTAGGTAGTGGCCTTGCGATGAGCTGATCCCCCGTCCAAGGAGTCCTGCCGACTATGTAGAGATTAAGAAACTGAAAAGGTGCCAAGGTCCATAAGGGCTGTAGAGCCCAGGTTTCGTTCAGCGCGCCTTCTGTGGTCTGGATCAGGGAAATCCCGTCCTGGGAGTTCCTGACCGCCTGGTTAAGCCCGCGGATCTGTCCGCGCATTTTCTCGGAAATGGCCAGCCCCGCCGCGTCGTCGCCCGCCCGGTTTACCCGGTAGCCGGATGACAGCTTCTCCAGAGATTTGGAAGTGGCGGTATTGTTGATAGTCAGATTGCGATGGGTGTTCATCGCCGGTATGTTGTGGTTTATTATCATGTAATCATTCCTCCTTGAATGTTTTAAACTCCCGCTTCCCTGCGGGGTTGTGTTTTCTGTCGGCAGCCTCGGTAAAAATGCGCTATCCTCCTTCGGGTCAATTGGGCTGTCTTTTCTATATTGTTATCGTTTTAAACGGAAATAGTTTTAGAGGAATCAGAAGTGTTTTAAAAAGATTTAAGGGCTTCAGCGTAAAAAAACGTTGTTTTTCTCAGGAAAACGCTGTTTGTGAAAAACATGCCGTTCGTCTGAAGGCCATTCCCTTTGGCAGTTCAGCGCGGCGCGATTGAAGGAACTGGAGTTTACGATAAGAGCGATGAATGGCGGCCCGCCGGATAGTCGCTCTGATCCGCGGATCAAAGAATTTGGGCGGATTTCATAGCCATGCGTCAAAAACAATTGCAAATGGCGGGAGGCTATTATACAATGGATATACCGAATCGCGTTTCGGGAACCTATTTTAAAAAATTTATCCGAGTTAAAACAGAAGGGAAGGAACGTAAAAATGAAAAGAAAAGTACTCGCGCCGCTTATTGCGGCCATCATGGTTTTGGGAATTGCCTCGCCTTCATTCGCGGCCGCCGGAACACGCGATATCTCTGTAAACTACAGCAATATCAAGCTCTATATTGATTTGGAGCCAGTCGTATTGGAGGGCGCGAACGGCAGCGTCGTGGAGCCGTTCATATCGGACGGGACCACCTATCTGCCGCTCAGGGCCGTTTCCGAGGCGCTTGGTCTGGAAGTGGCCTGGGAGGGAGAGACAAAATCTGTCCGCATAAGCGAAGTAAACGCCGAGGCTGAAGAAACAGCCGGCGCGGACACGGTTTCCGATAATTTTGAGCCATTTATCGGTACAAAGACGCTATCTGTCACATACGATGATATTACGGTTTACGTCAATAATGAGGAAATTGCCCTGAAAGACGCTTCCGGGAACGCGGTGGAGCCCTTCATATCTGATGGGACCACTTATCTGCCACTCAGGGCGGTTGCGGAGGCGTTGGGCCTGACGGTATCCTGGGACGGCGCCACAAGGTCCGTATATGTGGGCGGGCAGCCTGAGCCGGCGGCGGCCGACAACACTGCTTACGCCAGATACGCCGAGGCCACAGAAGAGTTCGCGGCTTCAGGTTTTTCCTACGCGGCTGAAATAAACGGCAATGCGGCTATAACCGTTGACGATGAAACTATGGACATGAAGATAAGCGGCTCCATTAAACAGGTCAACCACAGCGCTACTGACATTGAACTCGCGGCAGACGTTGCGGTCAATGTCTTGGGGCAGGATGAGACGTTCAAAATTTACTACAAGGACGGCCTCATGTATATGGACGCGGCCGGCGAGAAAATGAAAATAGCGGCCGGTATTGATGAGGCTCTCGCGGCGGCGCAAGTCTCCAATATGGAAATTGAGAAGGACGCGATCAAGGAGCAGTCCATAGAGGGCAATACTCTAAAGTTTACCTTGGACGGGAATAAACTTATGGCCGCGGTCGACACGCTGCTCAACAACGGTTTGGGTTCCCTGGCGCTGTCCGGCGGCGGGTATGAAATAGGGGATATCGTCTGCACGGTCAATTTGGATGATAAAGGTACGCTGAAAAATGTCCAAATGGTATTCTTGATGAATTTGGCCATCGAAGATACCGCCGTGTCGGTCAGTTATGACCTTACGGTGGCCTACACGCGGATAGGCGATGTGAGCATTACGGCGCCTGCGGATTTGTCAAGCTATAAGGAACTGGAAGCGCAGTAAAAAGCCGTATAACAAAAACCGCAAAAGGGCTTGCCGCGCGTTAAAACGGGACAAGCCTTTTTGGTATCTTTTTAATGTTAAAATGTTAACGCGAATTTCTAAAAACCCTTGCCGCGAAA
The DNA here is from genome assembly GCA_031270725.1 of Syntrophomonadaceae bacterium. Lineage (GTDB taxonomy): Bacteria > Bacillota > Syntrophomonadia > Syntrophomonadales > Syntrophomonadaceae > JAISDD01. The sequence goes on from JAISWS010000149.1 coordinate 4,927, forward strand.
TGTTCTCCCTTAATAAATTCTGGTGTTCCCGGCTTATCGCGGGCGCTTCCTGTAACCGGAACAGCATATTCGCCAGCTTTTCTTTACACGCAGCCAAGTACAATATAGCGGCGGCTGGTATTTCTTTCGCCGTGTAAATAAAATCTTCCCTGCCCGGCGGGATTAGAATCTTCTATTGTATTACCGCTGTTGTATTACCGCTGTATTACCGCGTATCTTGTAAGTGAAAATTTTTTCACTTTGCCGGCGTCGCCAGGCAGAAATATTAAGTTATGGGCTTTCAAAGGGGATTTGAGGGAAAGCGGCGACAGCGTCTTTTTCCGCTTTTATAAAACGGTTTTACTGATAAGCCATATTTAGTGGCGCTGGGTACCGCCGATGAAAGTGAGAAGCGTTACCAAGAAATGTTTTGAGAGCCTTTAATAACTGACGGTGTGCTGAAGATTCGCGGCAGGGGTTATTAGAGGCTCCCTTTATAAATCAGGCGGGCCAAATATCCGTAGCGGCGTTGCTCAGACATTTCTTCTCCCGCGTGATGTGAACAGCTATTTGGGCGGCGGGCGTTGCGATAAAGTTTTATTGACTTTTCATCTGAATTTTTGTACTCTTAAATCACAATACAATGTGTTGCTGTGCGGTTTTTTAACATTATTTGGGTTTTTATTGAGTTGGCTGAATCAATTTATAAGGAGGAATTTTTATGACTGACGGAATTTCCCGCAAAGCAGATTTTCGTAAGGCCTTTTTGCTGATGATTTTTACTTTACTGATTTTGGCGCTTATGGCTATCTTTGACACACAGAACGCTTTCGCGGCTAAAGTCGATGAAGGCTATTCACCTTTGTTTGGAGCGTCTCTCCAAAACACCATGCGGCAATTTGAAGAAAAAGAAAGAGGCGAATACCAGGTTCAGGAAAACGACGCGGTGACGGAAAAAGCCGATAAGAAGGATCTCGGAGACACGAAAGTTGTTCCGTGGACTATAGCCGGCATTCCAGGAGTGCCAAGCATACCTAGTATACCAAGCATACCAAAACCGTACGTACCTCCTACTACTCCATCCATACCAACTATAACGACAAGCTATACCTGCGGGACGACTTGCGGCTCAACCTGTTTAGGGAGCAGCACTTGCGCGGGAAGCAACACTTGTGCCGGGACCAGTACCTGCGTCGGCAGCAGTACCTGTGCCGGCACCAGCACTTGTATCGGCATGTCTTCGTGCGCGGGCAGCAGCACTTGCTTTGGCACCAACACCTGTTCCGGTACGAGTACCTGCGGCGCCAGCGCTACTTGTAGCTTTACCGGAGCTTACTGCGCAAATCCGTATCCTGTAAACAATGGGCAGACACTGCCGCCGGCCAGTTCACCGTTACCGGAAACGGATTCTTCGCCGCCATCTGTGGACGAACCGGCTTCATGGGCGAAAAGCGATGTCGAAAAAGCTATTTCCCTGGATCTGATACCCGCGCATATGTGCGGCAATTACTCGGCGGACATAACCAGGCGGGACTTGTGTAGCGTCCTGTCGCAAGTGCTGATTAAGAAAAACCTTACGACCAACAAAAGTGTTTTTGATGAAAAGCCAAAGCCGTTTAACGATACCGATGATGTTGACGTGGCCTGGCTTAATTCGCTCGGAGTTGTCAGCGGAGTAGGGAACGGCGCGTTTAACCCGTCGGGCTTGATAAGCCGTCAGGAAGCTGCCGTCATGCTGAAAAGAGCGGCTATCGCTTTAGGAGCTGAAGATTCCGGCGCACAGTCCGGCAGCTTTTATGACCAGGATCAGGTGGCCGCTTGGGCGCGGGATTCTTTGGGTTTTGTTGTCGCGAAAGGTATAATGAGCGGTACGGGAGACAATATGTTCAGCCCTTTAGGAATGTACACCAGACAGCAGTCTTATGTGACTATGCTGAGGCTTTACAATGCCGTGTCCGATATTGATATTGGCGTATCCGAGAGCGGAGCCGTATGAGCAGCGTAATTTTATGATTTCTTTCTTTTCTGTCATTGCCGCCGCCTTTGGGATTGTCAGTTCCGCCCCCGGCTATTGTCTTGCGCTTATCGCGGTATTAGCCGGGGCATATCATATCTGCGCTGTCTGCCGCGGCGCCTTTATACGGAAAAATTTCAGTGTTTTGATGCTGCGGGGGTTCATATTTTCCGCGTTTTTGCTCTATATGCTGATGAAAAAAGAGTTGTCCTGCTTCTATCAGGCTTTGAGCGGTTTTTCTCTCGCCTTTTCAGGTTTGGTTGGTACGCTGACCGGACGGGAAGTTTTAATGGGCGTCACATACAGCGGGCTTGATCTGGTGTGTCTGTTTCTTATTGCCGTTGCCGTCACATGTGTGTTTTACAGAAAAAAAACCCCTTCGCGCTATCTTCCGCTTTCAGGCTTTATTGGTATTTTCATCATATGGGGAGCGTATATCTTGATGTGGACAATCCTCGCTGAAAACAGCATTTCGCTGGGTCTGGGCTTCATAGAGCCGATTACCGGCCCTTTGGATTACCGCGCGTTACTTTTTGCCGGCCTTCTTGGAGAGTACATGTTTCTATACAGAAAGCTGTGCCGCGAAACGGGCACGGCTAAAGCGGGAAGTAAAGCGCGTATGGGGACGGCGGCGCTGGCGGCGCTTTGCCTGGCGCTCTATTTAGTTTCGTACATAGAACCGAAAGCCTATGAGCCTATTGCCGGAAAAAGAATTATTTTCTGGGATTCCGGTATAGATTTCAGTATTCCTGAAAACGGAAAATACGGTCTTGATAATGTGGGCATGTTTGGGTTTTTGCCGCGCTACCTTGAAACAAAAGGTTATTCATGCGTCATGGTAGATACAGTTGATGACGAAGTTCTTGAAACGGCTGACGTGCTTGCGGTGATCAATCCCATGTCAACGCCGGATGCGGAAAGCCTTGAGGCTATACGGAGCTTTATTGAGAGAGGCGGCGGTTTGCTGGCTGTAGGTGACCATACCGGGGGCGAACAGATACGTCTGCCTCTTAACGCGGTACTGGAGCCGGCGGGAATATCATTTAACTTTGACAGCGCGGCGCCTTTCAAAACACTTTGGCCCGATGAATTTGTCATGCGGCGCAGTCCGGTTTTTAACGGTATTTCAGGCAGGCAAATACAGGTTGTCGTAGGCGCTTCGCTGGAAACCTCGTACAGCGCCAGACCGTTGCTGATAGGAAGATGCGGTTATTCCGACGCGGGCGACCCTGAAAACGCGGCGAACGGGTTTTTGGGGAACATGCGGTTCGAAAGGGGAGAGCGTGTCGGAGATCTCATACTTGCCGCCGAATCATCATACGGAAAGGGAAAAATAATAGCCTTTGGAGACACCTCATTTTTGCAGAACATAAGCATAGCCTACAGTTATCCTCTGATAAACAACCTGTTTGCTTACCTCGCGGAGAACAGTGCCGGAACGAACAGCGTCGCCGGCGGAAACGGCAATGTAACTCTATATGCCGCATCCTGCGTTATAGACGCGCAGCACATGCCGTCTTTCAGCATAGACAAGTCCGGCAATGCGGTGGACGGGTTCATAGCATCCTCGCTGCGTGCGGGGATGACGGCCTATATCAGCCAGGGCTCCAGCCTGTCTGAAATGATGGAAGAGACTGGCGGTCTGAGGCTCATCGTACTGGTCGAACCGGCTTTGGCGCTGTCTGCTGAGGAAAAAATCTCGCTGAACGCCTTCGTGGAAAAAGGTGGTTTTGTAATGATATTCGGCACTTATAAGAGCCCGGAAGCCACAAAGGGGCTTTTTTCTCAATTCGGTTTTTCTTTTGCCAATATTCCAATAGGCAGAGTGTCTCCGGACACTGCTCCTGAAATGGCTTTCTGGAACGCTTGCCCGCTGTTGTACAAGGAATTGCCGGCAGCGGACAAGGAAGCTGGAGTTGACAGCCTGATAGAAATTTGGGGTTACAGCGTGATAGCCCGCGCCGATATTGGCAAGGGGGCGATTTACGTTTTTGGCGACGCCGACTTTATTAAAAATAAAAATTTGGAAAGTGTAGATACTTACCGAAAGGGCAATGTTGATTTTATCAGCGGTTTGCTGGACGAAATAGCAAAGGACAGGGAACCGGCGCCGGGGAAGGAGGTGTGGGAGTGATGGATTTATCATGGATTTCTCTGTTGTTTTTAAGCCTGTCATGGTTTGGAATTTCTGAGGTCTATGGGGAGCAGCCCGGATGGCCTTATATTCTGGTTGCTGTGTTTCTGGCAGCATTATCGTTCCGCGCGGCAGCGGCGAGGCGTCGAGCGGGTTTCAGGCCGGTTTTGCGCCGTGTAGGAGCGGCACTCCTTCAGTGCGCCGTTATATTTTCCCTGCAAGGTTTCGTTTTCCTGTTCGCGTACTGGATTTTAGCAAAACACCATGCGGAAAGTATTTTCGCGGCGCTTTCCGGCAGTTTGCTCAGCGTTTTCGGACTGCGTTCCGTCGCCGAAAACGGTGATATATATTTTCTTTCCGCTTTCCAGACCGTCGCCTTTTCGAGTTCATGGGAAAAGGTTGGCCTGATATTTTTCGTGATGGCGCTGGTCGGCGGTTGCACGCTTTTAGCGCTTAAAGGCGCGGGCATGAAAAAATATTTGTGCTTGCTGGCGGTCACGGCGGTATATGCCTTTTTTCGCTATACTCTGCTCCTTTTGCTGTACGCGAGTTACCAGTTCCACAGCCTGTTTTGGGCGCCGGCAGTCCTTCTGCTTACTCTGCTGCCTTACTCAATAATACTTGCGCGCGTATTCAGAGGATTGCCAGAGGCGCGGTTTGAACGGGCGTTTTCTTTCAGGAAAGACCGGAGAGCGTTTGCAGCCGCGGTTGTGGCTTTTACGCTCGCGTTTTTTTCAGCCGCCTTTTTCGGCTGGGATGACCCCGGACGGGAGAAAGACGGCCGGGTGGTAGTCGAGGAATATCATAGCAACTGGGAATGGACGGACGAGGCTTATGATGAAAACTGGTTCGGCGAACGCTCGGGTTACAATTATTATTGCTTTTATGAATATATTAGTAAATTTTATCATACATCGCGCAATACGGCCCCTATAAGCCGTGAATCTCTCACAAACGTGGATGTGCTGATTTTAAAAACGCCAACGGAGCCGTATTCGGATGACGAGGTTGCGGCGATACTCGGCTTCGTCGAAGACGGGGGCGGACTATATATGATAGGTGACCATACCAACGTATTCGGCACAGGAACTAACCTGAACCGGATAGCGCCGGAGCTGGGTTTTTCTTTTAACTATGACTGCACTTATGAGCTGACCACAGGTTCGCTGTCAGAATATGAAGCGCCGAAACTGCTGCCTCATCCGGTTGCGGCCGGGCTGCCGCGTTTTTTGTTCGCGACCTCATGTACTCTGGAAACCTCATGGCTTACGGGAGAAGTCATAACTGGTTACGGGCTTAAAAATCTGCCCGCGGATTATTCGCAGGACAATTTTTTCCCGGCTGACGCCAATTCGGGCTTGCTTGAATTCGGCTCTTTTGTGCAATGCGCGTCGGTGTATTACGGGAAAGGGCGCGTTCTGGCCTTTACTGACAGCACGGTTTATTCAAATTTTTGGATGCATATGCCGGGCAAACCAGAGTTGCTTTTGAAAAGCCTGCAATGGCTTAACCGCGAAAACACCATGCCCGTTGCGCCGCGCGTCATAGCCGCCGCCGCGGTACTGTTATCGCTTGCGGCTCTGGCAGCGCTGGCGTTTTTCAGCGCCCGCGGCAGAAAAACTTTCCCGGCGGCGATAATTCTGGCTTCCGGCATTACGGCGTTTTTCGCTGGTGCTTTTGTGTTTGGCGTTCCTGCTAATTCCGTAAAAATACCGGAACCTATAGCGCCTATGGTGAACATCTGCTTTGAGGACGAATATTCCGCCGCGGCGCTCCCGAAAGATATCGAAGGGTTTCTTGCTGGCGCGGACAAACAGATAAGCACTTTTTATGTTTGGACGCAAAGGCTGGGATACGTACCTTCGTTGCAAAGAAGCCTTGAGGAAGCCATGGATAAAGGTGATATGGCGGTGCTGGCTAAGCCCGGCAAGCCTTTGCGGGATATTGACGGGATAATGGACAGGCTTGAGGACGGCGCGTTACTGCTGATTCTGGATAATGTTTCGGGCGGCGGTTACGCGAATGCTCTGCTCGAAAGGGCCGGCATGTCATTAAAAGCTGAAAATATGGCGGATCGGGCTGAGTTTAAAGAGCTTACGGATATCCCGCTGACCGGAAATGCGGCGGCGGTGACCGGAGGGGAAACTATTATAGCCGACGCGAATGGAAACGCGGTACTTAGCGTAAAACGCGTAGGTGAAGGGAAGCTGGCGGTATTTTCAGACCCCGATTTATTTTTCAACAGGGAACTGGGGGAGGTCAGTTCCAATCTGACGGATAAGACGCGGCTTTTAACTAAAGTGGAATTTAATATGATACGTGAATTACTTGGAGACTGAGGGTCAATACTAATCTGCCGCTCAAAGAAGAGCGGCAGGGCCGGCTGAAAGCGCCGCCGCTTTTAAAATATCCCCCGCGCCCCGCGTTTTTTCGCTAAGAATTTACTTTTGCGGGTTCGTGTTTGTGTAACCATAAGCGCCACCCCCTTTCTGCCTGTACCCTTTAGGGTAAAAGAGAGTGGCTGACCGCCTATTCGTCTTGGCAACGCCTTACCGCTATTCTAAAGCAAGCCCTTTCATCCTGTCAAACGCTGCTCATTTCTCCGTTTACAAAATACACCACCATAAAAAAATACGCCCCCCGCGAGCGCGTATATGGTATTATTTATATTGGAACTGCCGCTTGGCGGGCTGGTCACTCCTTACATAAAGGGGGTGACGCGTATGGTTACATGGAGCGAACTGCTTTTGTTCGCGGTCTTTGTGACCGCGCTTGTTACCTTGTTAGATAAAAACAAGGATAAATAGCAACAGCACCGTCTAAATTGTAGGCGGCGCTGAGATCAAGTTTTATTGGATCAGCCCGCCATGCTAAAAGCGGCAGTTCCTTTTTCATTTATATTATACCAAACCCCCGCCAAAAAATACAACAAAAAAATATTCCATTTGCCCCCCCTTTTCACCGCGAATTCTTCATAAAAAAGCGTCCCTGATGGGATGCCCATGTGCTATAACAAAGCCAATTTATGGCAAAGCGTCCGAACACCATTTTTTGGGGTCAATCTTTTTGTTGAGGATAATGCATATTGGTTGAGTTCGGAGCAACAGATGGTATTTACTCCCACAGGAAATTCCGAGGCATGTTTAGACATTGAGTTAGTTTGTTTTTAAATCAAGGCTGTCTCAAAATGATGGTAAATCAAAAAGAAACAGCCTGTTTTCATAGGGATGCTGAAAAACATAAACCGACAGTTGTATGGTGAAAATATGAGCGACATCCGCGTACTTTTACCCACGTTTAACGAAACACCAATAAAACTGTTTTGAAAAATATCGCGAATTGGTTGATGATCTGAGACACTGCGCTGAATAATTGGGAGGAGCGACGCAACGCGCTGTTAATAAAAATAACAAGTGCCGAAAGCAAGCCGTCATCTTGCTTTATCGCGTAGAAAGCGAGTACAGAAACGCTTTTGTCCATTACCTAATATCTTGAATACTTGTACAATTTCTCCGGATGATATAGTATTATTAGTAACTTTTCCATTGCTGTAAGTTTGCCGTTCGAAGAGTTCGTAATCTTGATTTATTTGAGGTATTATTTTGAAAAATTCATCATATGTTGCATTTGAATGTTCGCCGGTTAAACGATTAAAACAATTATTAAAGCAAAATTTTCAAACAGACAGCGTTATTATCGAGCAAAACGCTCTTGTGTCCTATGACAGATTGCGAAAAGAGCTGTACGGCCACCATCTTCCTGAACAGTGCGTCGACTCAGTATATAACATGATCACCAGCGGCCTCCCTCTGACTCCGGTAAAAATTGCGGCCTGGAACCAATGGCTAGCCGGCGTTCCTCTGCGTTACGCGGAAAACATTACAGCTTTGTGGCTGATTCATAAACCGTTAGGCGACCATCAAGCGGACATTGAAGCCGCTTGGCATTTTTTGCGAACAGAGCTTTTAGACGAGGATAAATATTATAACCCCAACCTTGAAAACGCTGAATCATTTATAAAAACAGAACCTCCCTTACATCCTGCGGTTCATACTCTGAACGATCCGCAATTGGACATTTTCGACTTGTTCAAATGCGTTGCCGGCCTTAAATCTGGAATCAACAAATTTTTAGAACATATCGCCGTTTTATATAAACTCAGCCGCGTTTATGTTTTTGAAACCAGTCCCGACGAAAACAGCAACCATATTTCAGCGGAATGGAAGGATGAGCAAACCTTTTCTATAAGAAATTTAATAAACGACATTCCTTATAATACCTCTGTATTGGATCATCTATCCGTTGTAAATGAAAAAGGCTGCTACCACACTTCCAGTTTAACAGAGCGCACCGACGCCGATTCCCAATTAGCGAAATATTTCGACGCCAAATCTTTGGTACATATCGCTATGTACAATCATGATAAATTCATCGGTTTTGTCGGTTACAGCTCCGTACATAAACGAGATTGGACTTGCGCGGAAATCATAACATTTAAAAATCTCACTCACTTTATCGCCAATATAGTTTCACGCTTGGAAACGGAGTCGCAATTAAATAAAATTGAAAAGGTTTTTGAATTAATATTAGATAATGTTATCGATAACATTTGTATAACCACTATAAATTCCGGAAAAATCCTATATGTCAATAAAAGCTTGCGTACACGTCTTTCCAGCTACAGCGATGACAAAATACATATAGATAATATTTTAGAAGCCGCTCCGGAATTATTTTTAAATAATAATGCGCATCCCTTGACGGAAATAGAATCTTTAGGTTCCCTGTCGCAAAGAGAATTTTGGAATGACAGAACCAATCAATGGTACTTGGTCACCGAAGGAAAAATAAATTGGATAGATAATTCCATAGTTCACTTAAGCAGTTCCATAGATATAACCGAGCGCAAACAGAGCCATCTCATAATTGAAAATATGGCTTATAATGATCAGCTTTTAAAAATACCCAACCGCCAAAAATGCCAACTGGATTTAAATTATATTTTACAGCAAGGCAATATTCAAGGAGCGGTAATATTTATTGATTTAGACGATTTTAAAGATATTAACAACGCATATGGCCATGGAGAAGGCGACGCTTTATTATTATCAGTAAGCGAATTCCTGGCCAAACTTCCCATCGGCAATAACGTTTACCGTTTTGGCGGAGACGAATTCATCATTATATTAGATGGGATTGTAGATAAAAATGTTATTGATAAACTGATATCTACCATCATCGCCCGCTTCTTTTATCCTTGGGAAACTAAACATTACAGTCATTATTGTACAGCCAGCATCGGCATTTCTTCTTATCCTAAAGACGGCAGTACTTTTACCGATATCTTCCGCAGCGCTGATATAGCTATGTACAGCGCTAAGAAAAACGGTAAAAATTGTTATGCTTATTTTTCTCCGCAAAGTAACGCCGAGATATGTAAACGTATCGAACTTGAAAAAATGCTGCGTTACTCTGTCAATAATCAATTTCAGGGTTTTGAGGTTTATTATCAACCTTTTTTTGATTTCAAACGAGGTATTTATATTGGCGCGGAAGCATTGCTGCGCTGGAGCCCTTATCCTACTGACACAATAATATCTCCCGAGCAATTTATTCCGCTAGCCGAAAATTCCGGATTGATAATTCCTATCGGCCAATGGATTATAGATAAAGTTTGCCAAGACCTCCTCGCATTAAATAAAAGCGACTTTTATCTGTCCATAAATCTATCCCCCCGACAAATTCAGGAGCAAGACGTCATTGGCAGTATAATCGGCATCATAGATTCCTATAAAATCCCAAGGGAAAGAATATGCATGGAAATAACAGAAAATTACGCGGCTCTCAACATAAATGACATAATAGAAAAACTTGAAAAATTAAAAGCTACTGGTATAAAAGTAGCCATGGATGATTTCGGCACCGGCTATTCTTCTTTAAATAATTTAAAAAAACTTCCTGTTCAATTGCTGAAAATTGACCGCAGCTTCATTTCCGATATTGCCAACGAAGAATTCCATATATTATTTGTAGAAACTATTTGCACACTAGCTCACAAGTTAAACATTAAGGTATGTGCCGAAGGCGTGGAAACAGCCCAGCAAGTAAAATTATTGGACCGATTAGGAGTCGACTACGCGCAAGGCAATTATTACAGCTTTCCTCGGCAATTCGATGAAATGATGAAAATAGTTTATGCGGCGGATAAGTTAAATTTATCTCTTTATTGATTTATATATAAGTTATAAAAAAAAGACGTATGGAACACATACGCGTTTTAAAGCGCTTCTTTTTTCCAAGAAAATAATTACATTTCGAATATAACACCTTGGGACAGAATAATCATATTATATGAAGCTCCCCTAAGGAGGCGTGTCAACCATCTCTTTTAAAAAGCCTTTTTATACGGTGAAATTAAACAGCGCCGCCTTTATGCTAATATTGTTTTTCATCGGCACTGCCCTTTTATCAGCCTGGATAGATAAAATAGAAAGAAAATTGTACGGAGTAAAACCGGGAGTTTATATTGGCGAATATAATATAGGCTCCCTGTACCAAAATGAAGTTCAGCTTATAATCAGAGAAATGGCTTTAAAACATCAGCAGCCGCCTGTAGAGCCAGCTATTGACCGCGAAAGCGGTGGAATTATCCCGGGCCAAAACGGTTACCAAATCGATATTATGAAAAATGTCGCCAATATTATGGCCAGCAAAAAAAACCAGCGGCTGGAATTAGAAGTAATATATACCAGCCCTGAACACGCGGACAGTGAACTGGAACAAGCCGCAGAAGTATTGGGCGCTTTTGAAACCTGGGTACAAGGCAGCCAGCAGCGGGTAAATAATATCAGTCTGGCCATCAGCGGCATCAATAATTATCTTTTATGGCCTGAAGAATCTTTTTCCTTTAACGAGGCGGTAGGCCCCAGAACCATTGAGCGCGGCTTCCTGCCGGCGCCTGTAATTATAGGAGGAGAAGCGGATATTGATTACGGAGGGGGAGTATGTCAGATAGCTTCTACTTTGTATAACGCTGTTTTAGCCAGCGGGCTTCGTGTCACGGAACGTCATCCGCACAGCAAGCCGGTGTATTATGTAGCTGAAGGCAAAGACGCGGCTGTCAATTACGGCTCGTTAGATTTAAAATTTGTCAACAACCGCTCCGGTCCGGTCATTATAAAAGCCGGTTTTTATCAAAGCAAGCTGTGGGTAGAAATCAAGGGGAAGGAGAATAAAGTTTGAAAACATTTTTTCTTACTAAAAAAACGGGGCTGATATTTGTCGGGGCAGCGCTTTTAATATCTTTTTTATTCTTTACTTTTACTCATTGGGAGCGCCCGGGAACGGCGGCGGCTGTTAAAAAACCAATTTACCAGGGCAATTCCGGACAAAAAGCGGTAGCCATTAATGTTAATGTGGATTGGGGCGAAGAATTTATACCGGCTATGCTGGAGGAATTCAAAAAACAAAACACGGAAGTGACTTTTTTTGTAACAGGTGTCTGGGCGGAAAAAAACAGCGATTTATTGAAAATAATGAAACAGGCCGGCCACAGTATTCAAAATCACGGTTATAAACATGTACACTGCAATATCCTGCCGAAAGAAAAAGTTAAAGAGCAGATAACCAAAGCCGCAGCCGTCATAGAAAGCATAACCGGAGATAAAACGTCATTTTTTGCCGCTCCTTACGGAGAACAGAATAACGTCATAACAGAAGCGGCAGCCGAGATTAATTATGATTTAGTCATGTGGAGTATTGATACCATTGACTGGCAAAAACCTGTTCCGTCCATTATTTTAAAGCGTGTCAGCGGCCAGCTCCATAATGACGCCATAATACTTATGCACCCAACAGAATCCACCGTCAAATCTTTGCCGGAATTGCTGCCTGCCATAACCGAACAAGGCTATAAAATACTTCCGCTTCATCAACTGATTATAAATGAAACGGAGTAAAAAATGAAAATAACAAGCAAATTGGGAATTTTAGCTTTATTTACGTCTCTCTTATTATTAATGGCAGTTTATGAAACTCAAGCGGCGCCCGGTATAAACGCTAATTATTATTGCCTTATGGATACTGCCAGCCGGCAAGTCTTAGCCGGTAAAAATATGGACGTTATGCGTCCTATGGCCAGCACCACTAAAGTTATGACCGCTGTTCTGGCCGCCGAATATTGTAATAAGGAAGAAATCGCAAAGGTCAGCAATCATGCCGCTAAGACCGCCCCTTATACTGTCAGCCTGAAATCCGGGCAGGAGCTTACAATCGAAGAATTGATGAAAATAGCTTTGCTGCGTTCAGCTAACGACGCTGCCGTGGTAATAGCCGAACATGTAGCTGGCGATGAAGAATTTTTTGCTCATTTAATGAATTTGAAGGCTTTCTGCTTAGGCGCGTTAAATACTCATTTCCAAAATTCTTCCGGGTTACCGGCTGAACAGCATTACAGTACCGCTTATGATCTGGCGCTTATAAGCCAATATTCGCTGCAAAATCCTGAAACCGCCAAGTGGATCGCTACAACTGAGGCATATTTCCAACATCCTTCCAATAAACAGCCTGTCAAAATCACTAACACCAATCCTTTATTGCGGACTTACCCCGGCGCGAACGGTGTCAAAACCGGCACCACCGCCGCCGCCGGCCCTTGCTTGATCGGCTCCGCTGTCAGAAATAACCGGCAGCTAATAGCCGTTATTTTAAATTCCGGCAACCGGGCCGGCGATTGTACCAAACTTTTAAATTATGGATTCGACAGCGTTAAAGAATGCAAATTAATTGATAAAATGGAATTATTCAAAGAAATATTTTTAAGCGACGGGGAAAATCCTCTATTGCCAATTTATCCGGCCCGGGATATAACCGTTTGGCAGGAGGATGAGCAGCCTGAATTTCATAAGCGGCTTAGCATGGATTACCAAATTTCTCCCCCCGTCGTTGCCGGAGAAAAAGTTGGCCGTTTAGACCTTTATATGTATGCCAAGTATGTCGGCAGCGTGGATTTGGTAGCCGGCAGCAGCGTTTACAGACAGCGCCGCCCCTGGCTGAACGCGGTGAAAAGTTTGTTGAAAAAGGAATAACCGCCGTCGCATAGAAATACTAATTAACTTAATATTTGGAGGGACAATAATGACAATATGCTGGAACGCAGATAACCGTCCTGTGCTGGCAGTGGAAACAATGCCCCACTTGAAATCGGCGGCCATCGGTTTTTTTATTAAACTTGGCTCTCGCCATGAATCGGACAGCCTGGCCGGAGCCAGCCATTTTATAGAGCATATGATATTCAAAGGCACCGAAACCAGAAGCGCCCGTGAAATAGCTGAAAGTTTCGAGCGTATGGGCGGGCAGCTCAACGCGTTTACCTCAAAAGAGTATACTTGTGTTTACGCTCGCATATTAGATGAAGATTTATATGAAGCGTTAGAAATTATTATCGACATGTTAATGAATGCCAAAATATCCGAAAAAGACATGCAAGTTGAAAAAGATGTGGTACTGGAAGAAATAAATATGTACGAAGATACCCCTGATGAACTGATTCATGACGTTTTTAATCGGAAATTATGGCAGGATCACGCTATGGGGACACCTATACTCGGAAGCACGGATTCAGTCACCAATTTTGACCGTGAGCAAATTTACAACTTTTACCATCAAAAATATGTGCCCTCTAACATGATTGTAGCCATAGCCGGCAATGTCGACGAAAATAAAGTCCATGATTACATCGAAGAACATTTGGTACGCAGCCGCGCAAATTCTGACGTCATTAAGCAGCCGCTTATTCTCACAACTACTTATACCCCTTTTATGCACAGCGTGGCTAAGGATACGGAACAAGTCCAGTTATGCGTGGGCACTTCCGGCCTTTCGTATCATGATGAACGTCGTTTTACTTTAAACGTACTGAACAGTATTTTGGGCGGCGGCATGAGTTCCAGGCTATTTCAAAGTATTCGGGAGGAATTAGGGCTTGCTTATTCCGTTTATTCGGCTCACGCGAATTACAGCGACACCGGCTCTTTTTCCATATCAATAGGGACCAGTCCTAATAAAGTCAATAAATTTTTCGGCGCTTTGCAAAATGAATTAGAAAAATTTACCTCCTCTGGCGTCACTTATGAAGAAATAAACCGCACTCAAAAGCTTATGAAATCCAGCCTTTATATGGGTATGGAAAGCGTCATAAACCGCATGACCCGTTTGGGGAAATCTATTTTGATGTACGGACGGGCAGTACCAGTGGAAGAAATAGTAACAGAAATCAACAAAGTCGACGCCGCTATGGTTCAGGATTTAGCTCATGTGCTGTTCAAACAAAAGCCTTTATCCTTAGCCGCTATCGGCAATGAAAATATATTAACCAGTATCCATCAGTCCTTTGCGAAAAATTGCCGGGTTTAGAGTTGGCTATGGAACAAAATCAGTATAATGCTATTAAAGTAAATATTAAACGCCTTCATTCTGAAGATCTGCCTTTGCCGGCTTACATGACGGACGGAGCCGCCGGATTGGATTTGTACGCGGCGGTCGCAAATCCTACCCTGATTCGGCCAGGCGGACGCGTCTTGATCCCTACCGGAATCGCTATCGCGTTGCCGGCCGGATGGGAAGCGCAAATTCGTCCGCGCAGCGGTTTAGCCCTAAAATACGGGCTTACTTTACTAAATAGCCCCGGCACCATAGATTCCGATTATCGCGGAGAAATAAAAATCATTGTAATAAATTGCGGTCAGCAAGAATACACCTTACTTAGAGGGGAACGTATCGCCCAAATGGTATTTTCACCGGTAGTACGGGCTAATTTATGTGAAGTAGCCGGCGATCTGGAAGAAACAGGCCGGGGAAGCGGAGGATTCGGGCATACCGGCAAATGACTCAACGCATTGTTTCAGGCTCATGCGCTCCTTTACTTAAAATTGCCGAGGAGGAGAATCCGTGCGGTTATGTGAACTTACAGGAAAAGAAATAATCAACATATATGACGGTATGCGGATGGGAAATGTAGGGGAATCAGATATGCTTATAGACCAGGAAAGCGGCCGTATTATTTCCATTACATTACCCAATCGCGGGAATATTCTGACTTTTTGGTCCGAACGGCAAAAAATGGTTATTCCTTGGGAGGCTGTAAAAAAAATCGGACGAGAAGTAATGGTAGTTGAAGTTGACAATACTAATATGAGATTGAAAAACAGCTCATTTTAACCTTCAAGCCATTAATCATGCTAAAAATTATCATAAAAATCTATTAAGCGTTTAAGCCAGGGTTGAAAACTGTTGTATAATAGTTTATAATAACACCTTAAATTACAGCAAGGAGGCTCTGGCTTTATGACACACAGGTTCGAAAAAGAAGCTCTCACTTATGATGACGTCCTTCTTGTTCCTGGATATACTGAAATTCTCCCTCATGAAATCAATATCGAAACGCGCCTTACCAGGAGAATCAGTTTAAGTATTCCTATTGTCAGCGCAGGTATGGACACCGTCACCGAATATCGTATGGCTATTGCCGTAGCTAGAGAAGGCGGCATAGGAATAATCCACAAAAATATGACTATTGAAGAACAAGCCGCTATGGTAGACAGAGTAAAACGCTCCGAAAACGGAATCATAACCGATCCGTTTTCTTTGAGGCCTCATAATACCATTAGAGAAGCTTTGGATATTATGGCGCATTTTCATATCTCAGGAGTTCCTGTAACCACAGAAGACAATAAATTAGTCGGCATTATAACTAACCGCGATATCCGTTTTGAAACTCATTTTGACCGCCCTATACATGAAGCTATGACCAGCGAGGCTTTAGTAACTGCTCCGGTAGGAACCGATCTGAATCAAGCTATGGAGATACTGCGTCAGCATAAAATAGAAAAATTGCCGTTAGTCGATGATAGTTACAGACTTATGGGCCTTATAACTATAAAAGATATTGAAAAGAATTATAAATATCCCTATTCGGCTAAAGACGACCGCGGCAGGTTATTAGTTGGAGCGGCGGTCAGTACTTCCAAAGAAACAATGGACCGCGCGGCGGCGCTGATAAAAGCGGGAGCCGACGTTATAGTAGTCGACACAGCTCACGGCCATTCCTTAAATGTTATAACTAAAGTAAAAGAAATCAAAAAAACTTTTCCGGACATTGATTTAATAGCCGGAAATGTCGCAACCGGTGAAGCAACGGAAGCGCTTATTGAAGCTGGCGCCGACGCTATAAAAGTAGGGATCGGGCCTGGTTCTATCTGTACTACCCGAGTAGTAGCCGGCATTGGAGTACCGCAAATCACAGCCATCGCGGACTGCGCCGCTGTCGCTTCCAAACACGATATTCCTATAATAGCGGACGGCGGTATTAAATATTCCGGAGACATCGCTAAAGCTATCGCCGCCGGCGCTGACGCGGTCATGTTAGGCAATCTTCTGGCCGGCACTGAAGAAAGCCCCGGAGAAGTTGTAATACTGCAAGGCCGCAGTTACAAAGTTTATCGCGGCATGGGCTCCCTGGACGCCATGATGCAGGGCAGCAGCGACCGTTATTTTCAAGAAGAAGCATCGAAATTCGTTCCTGAAGGCATTGAAGGACGAGTCCCTTTTAAGGGGCTGGCCAGCGAAACTATTTTCCAATTGGTCGGCGGCTTAAAGCAGGGTATGGGATATTGTGGAGTCAAAAATATCGAAGAAATGAAAATCAAACCTCATTTTGTTAAAATAACCAACGCCGGACTGATAGAAAGCCATCCTCATGATATCACTATTACTAAAGAAGCTCCTAATTACCGAGTTTTATAAACTCATGGCACAGTTTGTTTTCAACACGATTCTGGCTTTATCAGCCGGGTTTGCAGTTTCATTTATCATTAAAGCAGTCAAAGACGCACGAATGACTTTTGCCATCGTCACCGCAGGAGCTTCGGTCGTATGTTATATTTCCGTGGAATATCTGAGGCAATCCGGCGTATATACATTCAGTGATCCTTCCCGCTTAGGCGCGCAAGTGGTGGCGGTAATTGGGTTTATCGGCACCGGCTTGATTTTAATCAAAGATCAGGAAAGCCAAAAAAAAGTTGAACTGGCCGCCGCCGCTGGTTTGTGGTTAAGCGCCATAATAGGCATTACTATTGGTGTGGGATTATACAAATTAGCGTTTTTCATTTTGCTGCTGCTCTATTTTATTTTCCGAGGCGCCGATTTCTTAAAGAGAAAAGTTTCTAAATCTAACCATTAACAAAACCGTTTTAAGATTTTAAACCGTATTGCTTTTTGTCAGTTGCGAATAAATATTGTAAAATTCTAATTATGGAGGTAACTATAAATGCGTTATGAAGGTAATATATTCAGACCCCCCAGCGAAGCCCGCAGTTATTTATTGCAATGTACAGTAGGATGCAGCCATAACCGCTGTACTTTTTGCAACATGTATAAAGACAAAAAATACCGGGTGCGTTCCCTGGAAGAAATCAATGCTGACATAAAAATGGCTAAAAAATATTATGGAGATTTAGGCAAAATTTTTTTATGTGACGGTGATGCTTTAGCCATGGAAACCGGTGACCTTTTAGAGATTATCACCAACTTATATAAATTCTTCCCCAGTCTGAGCCATGTAGGTGTTTATGCCAGTCCGGACAGTATTTTGAACAAAAGTGTCCAGGATTTGGACGCTCTGAGAAAAATAGGATTAACCATAGCTTATTTAGGAGTTGAAACCGGCGACCCCGAGCTTCTGAAGGATATCCGCAAAGGCGTAACTTACGATGAAATGCTTAACGCCGGCCTTAAAATCAGACGAGCCGGTATACTGTTATCGGTAACAGTGTTATTAGGGCTCGCCGGCCGCACACCCAAAGCGGTAAATCATCAATTGAATACAGCTAAAATTTTGAACGAAATGAATCCTGATTATATCGGAGCTTTAACCTTAATGTTAAATCCCCCCACCGAATTATACAATAAAATGCGGCAGGGCAAATTTGAATTACCGTATCCGTTTGAAATTTTAGACGAAATGAGAATTCTGATTGAACATCTTAATGTGCGGGGCACTGAATTCAGAAGCAATCACGCCTCTAATTATTTGCCCATAAAAGGGCGTTTCCCTGAAGACAAGGAAGAGATTTTAAAAATGATAAACGGCATAATGAACAGCAAGGATACTAAATATTTGCGTCCGGATTATCTAAGAGCTTTATAGATAATATTATCACTAACTCAAATAAACTGAAATGAGGTGAAATCAGATGACCGAATTTTCTCCTCAACCATTTTCCCATACTATAGGAGAATTACTGGGAATCAAAAATACCGAGTATACCAAAGAAAGAGTAGTTTGCGTCATGGAAGTTGGCCAAAGGCATTTGCAGCCGTTCGGTTTAATGCACGGCGGCGTGTCCGGCGTCATAGCAGAGACTGTCGCTTCACTGGGCAGTCTCCAGTTTATCGATCAGACTATCAGTAATATCGTCGGCATAGAACTCAACATGAACCATATCCGCAGCGCTTATCCGGGCAATGTATTAACCGCTGTCGGACAACCTGTTCATGCGGGCCGGAAAATTTTGGTTTGGGAAATAAGAATATACAATGAAGAAGAAAAACTGGTCTGCAGCTCCAGATGCACCATCGCGGTGGTGGATAAACCAAAAACAGGAGCGGTTTAGTTTTTAATCCAATTTTAATGTTATTCCAATCCTCATCTAATATTCGACGGCTATTATATTTATAAAATAACACAAGGAGGAGACATTGATGATAACATTAGAAATGGTCGAAAAATTATGTTCCAAAGCGGATGTAACTTACGATGAGGCCCGCAGCGCCCTGACGGAAGCCGACGGAGACATCCTGGAAGCGATTATCGCGCTGGAAAAGCAGGGTAAGGTTAAAGCGCCCGGTAATGGCGGAAAGTATTCATCCCAGGAGGCTTACACACCTCTATCGGCGGATACCGCTCCGGAAAATGCCCATAAACACCGCCAACATACCGACTATAAAAATAGTAAGAAATGTTCCGGCTGTATAAAAAATTTTGTACATTGGTGCGGGCGCATAATAAACAAAGGGAATAACAACTTTTTAGACGTGATAAAAGAAGGCCAGACCATTATTATTCTGCCTGTCAGCGTCGTTGTTCTGCTATTGATTTTTGCTTTCTGGATAGTAATCCCTATCAGTATACTGGCGTTATTTTTTGGGTATCACTTTAGTTTCCGCGGCCAGGAGCTGGGAAATGAAAAAGTAAATTCGCTTATGGAAAAAGTTTCTAAAACAACCGATAACATTAAACAGGAAATAAAACATGATTTAGAATGATTTTTGGTGAAATATTCAATTTTACCGCGAGGATATTAAATGTACAAAATACTGATTATAGAAGATGAAGAAAAAATCGCGCGGTTTCTGGAACTGGAACTGCTTCATGAAAACTATGAAATTTATAAAGCTTTTGACGGGAAGCGCGGACTGGAAATTTTTCAGCTCTGCGCTTTTGATCTAGTGTTACTGGATATTATGCTGCCGGAAATCAGCGGTATTGAAGTACTGCGAAAAATTCGCCGGACTTCTTCTGTTCCGGTAATCATTTTAACCGCCAGAGATTCAACCGTCGACAAAGTATTCGGACTGGACGGAGGAGCCGACGATTACATAACCAAACCGTTTTCCATAGAAGAATTAATGGCCCGCATACGGGTCGCTTTAAGAAAAAAGACGGAGCAAGCCAGAATAAATAGTGAAGAGTGCTTATCTTGCGGAGATCTGCGTTTATTTCCCCAGCACTATTTAGTTACTTACGCTGACAGTAAAAAAATCGACCTTACCAAAAAGGAATTCGATTTGCTGAAAATGCTTCTGGCGAATAAAAATCTGGTACTCACCAGGGAGAAACTGATTGAGCAGGTCTGGGGTTATGATTATTTAGGGGAAACTAACATCGTTGACGTATATATTCGCTATCTGCGCGGTAAAATTGATGACGTATTCGGCAAAAGGATTATCCATACCATACGCGGCGTGGGTTATGTGATTAAAGATGATGAAGCCAAAGAAAGAACAAAAGATTAAGCCTAACGCTTCCATAGCTTTACAATTAAACGCTTACTGGTCGTGGCGTTTGCTGCTTATATTTATAAAAATAAACCTGCTGTTTATTGTGCTGGGCGTATTTACTCTTATCCACATCGGCGAAAGAGAAACCAACGCAATTTATCAGCATTATAAAGAAAATCCCACAGCGGCAATTACCAATATAAATGGCGATAATCTAACCGGTTTTAAACTTCCTCGTTTTATAAATTTTTTATATGGCCAAAACTCCTCTGCTGAGGAAAGAAGAATTATTTTTAAACATACCGTCAATGGCAGCGAACGGGAGAACCGCCCCCCTTTTATTTATTATTCCCGGACGTTTAACGAGGAAACTCCGTACGATTTTACTGTCAGCTGCAGTTTAGACGACAGCTTATATGTACTCATAGTTTTTTCCATCGTTTTATTCATTTTCGAGTTATTGTTAATGATTACTAACACTCTGGCCGGCATTAATACCGCCCGTAAAAAATTGCAGCCGATTTCCCAGCTGGCGCGGCAAACTAACGTACTGCAAAAAGACCGTCAACATTTTGCCGATTTAGGCAGTTTGCAGGATTTAACCGGAACCATCAACAATATTGACACCGATAAACTCAATATACGCATTGATATCAAAGAAGCCCAGGAAGAATTAAAAGAACTGGCCGTCGCCATCAACACTATGCTGGACAGGATAGCTGAATCCACCCGCAGCCAAACTCAATTTATAACCGACGCTTCACACGAACTCAAAACTCCCATCGCTGTGATACAGGGCTACGCCGATTTATTAGACCGCTGGGGCAAAGAAGACGCCGACACTTTGCAGGAATCTATCGAGGCTATAAAAGAAGAAACGCAGCGCATGAAAAATCTCACCAACGACCTGCTTTTCCTGGCCCGCAGCAACAGCCTGAAACTGGAGCAAGCCCTTTTAAACGCCAATGACCTGCTGAGTAATGTTTACCGCGAAAGCATCATGATTGATTCCAAACATCACTGGGAACTCCGGATTATTCCCGAAAAAATACTAATACGCGGGGATTATGATCTTCTGAAACAAGTATTGCGCATCATCGTAGACAATGCCATAAAATATACTCCCAGCGGAGAAAGCATAATTTTAAAGCTGGCAAGCCAGCCAAAATACGCAGCTTTTATCGTTCAAGACAACGGGGCCGGCATAGCCGAAGAAGATTTGCCGAAGATATTTAGACGATTTTTCCGCTCTGATCCGTCACGCACCAGAAACACCGGCGGAGCAGGATTGGGTCTGGCCATCGCTCAGCAAATTATTGAACAGCACGGAGGTTATTTTGAAATATTAAGCCGCCTGGAAATAGGTACCCGTATGACTATCCTAATACCTAAAATCACAGATACGCCCCCATAAGCGTCAAACTTGTTTTACGGCTTTTTATTTTTTAACACTTTCAATTAAACCTAAAAGGCCTGACAGCCCCGCTTCAAAATTCACTCCAAAGCGATTGTCGGTCCCGGCTTTTTTGGTGCGGGCGATGCTGTCAACGGTAAACCGCACCGCCGCCTCGCTGGCTTGGGACAAAGTGCAGTTGTGGATTAACGCCGCCACCAAAGCACTGGCAAACACATCCCCGGTTCCATGGTACATAGTATCAATTCGCGGCGCTGAGGAATAAGCGAAATCCCCCCCCGTACGCGTATCGTAACTAGCCGCGCCCAATTGTTCCCCATCAAAGCTAACGCCGGTTAAAACCGCGCCTTTAGCTCCCATAGCGCAAAGATCACGCAGCATTTTATCAATTTCCTCATGGCTATGGGGCCCCTCATGATAAGGCTGGCGCAACAGAAAGGCGGCCTCGGTAATATTAGGAACGATTACATCAGCCTTAACGCATAATTTGCGCATACCGTCAGGGAAATTAGGCGGGAATATGGGATACAGGCGCCCGTAATCCGCCATAACCGGATCCACCACAATCAAAGTGCCATCCGTTTTTAAAAGATCAAAACATTCCGACACAATATCTACCTGCTCGAAAGAACCTAAAAAGCCGGTGTAAATAGCGTCAAAACCCAGTGCGAGACTGCGCCAATGATTTACGACCGGCACAATATCTTCAGTTAAATCACGATAGGTATACCCTTCAAAACCGCCGGTATGAGTTGAAAGAACCGCTGTCGGAATAACCGGGGTGTCAACGCCTGCCGCCGCTAAAATGGGCAAGGCTACAGTAAGAGAACACCTGCCAAAACATGAAATATCGTGAATTGCCGCTGCCCGTTTTTGTTTTTCCATTTATAAGATACCTCCACCGATACGATAATATATAATTCAGCTTAAAACTTTAATTTATCACTATACATTGGCATTGATTAAAGTTTCTGTCGTCTTTTAAAGACATGTTAACTTAAAGCACTGATTGTGTCAATTACTAATCATACAATGCACATATATTTTATGGTAAATAACCTTGCTGTTTCCGGCCAAACGTTTTTTAATTATGGGGGCTTCTGATAACTGGCGGTGAAATTCGGGCCGAAGACGTGCGGTGGTGGTTATTAGAGGCTCCCGTATGTTTTTGCAATTTTTTGTAACAGTATAACAGTATGTAAATTTCAAACTAAATTTAGCGAAACTTCTTTGTACATGATATAATTTAAACAGTTATTTAATAATTTTAATGCCAATAAAAGCAAAAGGATATTTAATCATAATGGAATATGCGTTGCAGCTAATAGAATTTTTAGTCGGGTTAGACCGTCATATCAAAGAAATCATTGAATTGTACGGCGCTTGGATATACCTTATCATGTTTTTGGTGTTGTTTTGTGAAACCGGTTTAGTCATTGCCCCTTTTTTGCCTGGAGACTCATTGCTGTTCATTTTAGGAGCTTTTTCCGCTTCCGGTTTAATAAATGTTTATATAATCGGCGTTATCCTTATGGTTGCCGCTGTCTTGGGAAACACTGTAAATTACCATATAGGCCGGTATTTAGGTCCGTTGATGTTTGAAAATAACAAAGTCAGATTTTTAAACAAAGAGCATCTGAATAAGACAAAGGATTTTTACAGGCGCCACGGCGCTATAACCATTGTAGTTGCCCGCTTCATACCCATAATAAGAACTTTCGCTCCTTTCGTAGCCGGCATCGGCAAAATGCATTACACTACTTTTTATGTTTATAATATAATCGGCAGTTGCCTTTGGGTGGGATCATTATTGTTTATAGGTTTTTATTTTGGCAATATACCATTTGTACAGAAAAACTTAACCTTGATAATATTATCCGTTTTGGTTTTGTCCGTTTTTCCTATTCTGTTCGCGTATTTTAGCAGCAAATGGAAACGATGACAATGAGAAGCCGTATTCAAGAATTCAATTAAAAAATACGAT
>JAISWS010000135.1 GCA_031270725.1 Syntrophomonadaceae bacterium
TTAAATTTACTATGAAAACGAACGCTTTTTTGCAGTCCGTTATCCAGGCCATGCATGACGCTATAATAACTACCGATAAACGCGGTAATATTTTAATGATCAACCAGGCCGCCGAGAACATGTTTTCTGTAACTGAAGCTGACATTACCGGCAAATTTATTCAGGACGTCTTTCCTGCTATTTTCTTCCGCAATAAATTCCAGCTCGGCGTAAGTACTGTTTTGCATTCTGTGCCGGTCATATTAAACCAGGTCCCGATAATAGAAGCCGATGAATTAGTCGGTATGAATTTTGTATTGCAGGACAAATCAAAACTGGAGGAAATAGCAACCGAGCTGGAAGTGGTCAAAGAACTCCAGCAAAATTTCAACGGCGTTCTGAGCGCTTCTTCCGACGGGGTTTTTGTTGTTGACCAGAACGGCATTGTCAAATATTCCAACGATATGGCCAATATTTTGGTTGATACTGCGGCGCCCGGCGCCAATATTGAAAAACTGTTAAATACTAATACTCCTTCAAAAGTACTGGCAACCGGTGTTCCTGAAGTAGACGTCTGCAAAATTCAAGCTAAAAATTGTATTGTTTCCCATGTGCCTATAATGAAAAACGGTAAAAAGCCTTCCGGCATGGTCAGCATCGTTTATTTTGACGACAACAAAATGACCGAGGACATCGCCAGAAAATGGTTTTCTTTGCAGCAGCAAGTGCAATATTATAAAGAGCAATTTGAAAAAAATATTGAAGGCGCAAATAAATTCGACCAGATAATCACTAAGAACCACGCCTTTTTAAAACTTAAAAAGGAAGCGGAACGGATAGCCAGAAGCTCTTCTACGGTTTTGATTACCGGCGAAAGCGGCGTCGGAAAAGATATGTTCGCCCGCGCTATCCACGCCCACAGCCAAAAACAAAACGGGCCTTTTGTGAAGGTAAACTGCGCGGCTATTCCGGAATCATTATTTGAATCGGAGCTGTTCGGATACGCTCCCAATTCTTTTACCGGCGCTTCGAAAAGAGGAAAGCCGGGCTATTTCGAGCAGGCTAACGGCGGCACTATATTTTTAGATGAAATAGGGGATATCCCTTTGTCCATACAGGTAAAACTTTTGCAGGTCATTCAGGAAAAACAATTTATGCGGGTGGGCGGCACCGTTACCCAGTCGGTTGACATCAGAATAATAGCGGCTACCAACCGTGACCTTCGGGAGGCCATGCTTAAAAACCAATTCCGCGAAGACCTGTATTACCGTTTAAATGTTATCGAACTGAACCTGCCGGCTTTACGCTTCCGCTCGGAAGACATTTTACCCTTATCGGAAGCCTTCATTAAAAAATACAACAATATATTGGGAACTAGAATAACCGGCATGAACAGCATAGTCAAAAAAGCTCTTACCAGCTATCCCTGGCCCGGCAATATCCGTGAATTGGAAAACACTATAGAAAGAGCCGCCAATTATGTCTGGGAAGGTGAAATAGATAAAATACACCTGCCCGAACATATAATACATGCTGACAAAATATCCAATTATAAATTTAAATACCGTATGGTAATAAACGACATTGATAAAGAGATTATCCTGGACGCCTTAAAAATGTCCGAGGGAAATAAAAGCGCGGCCGCCCGTTTATTAAACATAAGCCGTTCAACTTTTTACGATAAGCTGACCCGTTACGGCATTAATTAATAACATAACAACTGTACGACGCAAAAAACCGCCCGCACGTGAAGAGCGGTTTTTTTTATGTTTGCGAAGAGATGGGAGTTAGAGCGTTTGGTTTATTTTTACTCGCGTTGCCGTTAAATGGAGCACAGAGCATTTTTTTAAGAAATTTTAAAATTTATATACTTCTAATTTTGTCTCCAGCGGGCCATCATCACTTTTGTGAAGCCTTATGGTTATCATCTGTTATAAAGTTACGTCGCAGCTAGGACGATAACCACCCGCCCGATCGTGTTCATGGACTTTTTCCGCCAGCTGGTCTTTTTTAGCTCTGAACCCCATTATTGCGCTGCTCCTTCAATGCTCGAAATCGCTTCTTCCAAGCTGTCAATCGCGCTTTGCATTTCAGAACACGCATTGTCAGCGTTCTCATATTTTTCCGAACCTTGAAGATTTTCGGGCATATTATCGCGGTATTCTTCTTCATCGCCCATAATGCTTTCAAGCTCATCCCTGATTTCATTGATTTTGTTGGTCAGGATCTCCAACTTTTTTCTTCTTACCTTGTTCATTTTTTATCCCTCATTTCTTAATTAATCGCGCAAACTGTTGATTAAACCGTCAAGATCTTCGCTTTCGCCAATAGGTCAGCCAAAAAACCCGCTATTTAATATTGTCTTTATATACTTCCTGTTCGCCTTTGTTCGCGGGTTTGTGCTATGTTTCGCGAGAGAGTCTTTGTCACTGTTCGCATACCGCTTGATTGCTTATCGCAGGACTTCCGCTATGGCTCGCCCTGCGCCTTGACAGTGGATTTGAACTCGGTGACCATTTCTTTAGGCAAGTCTGCGTGGACGCGGCTGTACTTCTCTTGGTTGAACTTCCGCTTGATTTCCTGCGCCGTCAGCTTCTCCATTGCGCTACCCTTTTCTGTAGTACAACAATATAACTCTCGTCCGAGAGTGTCAAGGGGTTTTGAAAATAATCTGATTAGTCCTTGTTTCTGCGCAATATCCTTTTCCCAAATATTGAGTTTTTGGGAATAATAAAAAGCAGGCTGAAAATTTATTCCATACCATTTTCAGCCTGCCGCTTTTTTATTTTGCCGTCTTATTTTAATCTTTTAAGTAAAATAAACGTTGTCCTCTTATCTTACAAGCCGGTTTTTTTAACCAACCCACTCCCAGATAGCCGCTACGCCCTGTCCATGTCCTACGCACATGCTCTCGACCGCGTATTTAGCGCCGTAGTATTCCATTTCATGCATCAGGGTGGTGGCGATACGGGCGCCGGTACATCCCAGGGGATGCCCCAGAGAAATTCCGCTGCCCCGGGGATTAAGCCGGGGATGATTCCTGATACCCAGTTCTCTGGTGCAGTAAACCGCCTGAGCCGCGAAAGCTTCGTTAACTTCCCAGATATCGATCTGATCCATAGTCATTCCCGCTTGTTTCAGTACTATAGGTATGGCGACCGCCGGTCCGATGCCCATGTATACAGGGTCAACCCCCACCGCCTTATATCCTATTAATTTCATTTTAGGTTTCAGGCCCAGCTCTTTACACTTTTCTTTACTGGCCACCAGTACCGCCGCCGCGGCGTCATTGGTCTGGCTGGCGTTGCCTGCGGTTACGGTTGCTTTATCATCTTTCAAAAATACCGGTTCCATTTTGGCAAGGGATTCCATAGTGGTTTCGGGTCTGATACCCTGGTCTGAGTCGACAACTTTCTTTACCGTACCGCCGTCTTTAGTGGGCGCGTCCACTTCTATCGGTAATATTTCATCCTTGAAAAATCCTTCAACAGTGGCTTTATGGGCTTTGCTATGGCTTTCATAAGCCATCAGATCCTGTTCTTCCCTGCTAACGCCGTATTTGCGCGCCACCATTTCCGCCGTCCAGCCCATGCCCTTCGCTTTTTCATCAGTAAACTCACCCAGTCTGGGGTTGTGCAGGTTCCCTTGTCCCATGGGCACATGGGTCATGTGCTGTACCCCGCCGGCGAGGATGAGTTCAGAACCCCACCCCATATTGATTTCCGCCACGGCGTTGAAAATGGTCTGCACCCCGGAGGAGCAAAAGCGATCCACCGTGCAGCCCGGAATACTATAGGGGAACCCGGCCATAATTACGGAATAACGGCCTATATTGCTTGCCATATCATTGGACAACATGGTTCCGCCCAGGATGACGCCATCCAATTCTTCCTTTTTATCTTCCAGCCCTGCCCGTCTCATCAGCTCATTCATGACCAAAGCCGCCATATCGTCGGCTCTTAAATTGGCAAACCAGGAGTTTTTCCCCGCTTTGGCAATCCCTGTCCTTACGCTTTCCACTAAATAAATATCTCTCATTACCTTTCCCTCCTATTTTTCCCCTTTGTTTTTTTGTTACCAGCAAATTGTTTAATATTGCCAAAATGTAAACCGCTTTTGTTTTTTACCGCATACTCACAAAATACGGTTTCTCTTTTGAACAAACCCTTTTGTTTTATATTATTTTATTTTATTATAACGTCCCGTCCGCTTCCGCTTCCGCCAAAGCTTCTCTGTAACGGGTCCATTTAGCATCGACCGGATCTTTAGCCACTAAAGTCAGGATAAACAGGATCGGCACGCCTACAATTAAAGACGGCCACAGTGGAGCCATGCCAAACCAGCCGCCGCTGAAGTGCCAGACAGCGGCCACGATACCGCCGACCATCATGGACCAGAAAGCCGCCGTGCTGGTAACCCTGCCCCATAAAAGCCCGACCACTAAGGCAAATCCGGCTATCGCGCGTATCTGAAAAGCTCCCATCAGCTGCCCCAGTATGGAAGTGGCTTTTAATCCTAAAAACGTAGCCACTACTCCTAGAACTACAACGCAAATTCTGGAGAAATTTAATTCTTCTTTGTCCGAAACGTCTTTTTTGATTATCCGGTAGAAGTCCCGGCTGATCATAGTCGTAACTACCAGCAGCAAAGCGGGCGCTGTGGAAAGAATAGCCGCCAGAACCCCCATGGACGCCAGCCCTCCGGCTAGAACCCCGTTATAATTCGCCATAGTGTACAATATTCCGGCACCGGCCGTATTAGCGGGCAATAAACCGGTCATGACCGCGACTTTTCCGCTGACTCCGATAAGGGCGGGGAAAAAAGCAAAAACCATAACCGCAACAGCCGCTATTATACAACCTTTATTTACATGATGCATATTGACACTGCCCAAAATAACCGACACTATAGTAGCGGCGGCGAAAAACGACACCCCGGTGCCGACGGCCGTAGCCAGAGCCGAGTTGAAGCTGGGCTGGTCTATCCGCAGAAAATTAGTGGTAGCTTCGGTGGAATGGATAACATCCGCTATATTTCCGAGCCCGCCGACCGTTTTTACGGATAAATAACAAACTACTGCCAAACCTATATACATTACCATGGAATGAATCACGTTCATCCACGCCAGTCCCTTCATGCCTCCGGTTATGGTAAGAACAATAAAAAACGCCGCCATTAGCCAGGCTATAAGCACCCTGTCGGCACCCACCATAGGCGTGAGAATGGCGGCGGCGGCGTTCGGCTGCATAGCGTACATCATGCCGTAAACCAGCACTAAAATAACCATCAGAGTAATACGGGTTTTTCGGTCAAAGCGTTCGCCGTAAGCCCCCGGACACGACATGACCCCGAACTTAGCCCCCGATACCCGATAGAATTTACCGCAGAATATGATTACCAACAACGTTCCCAAGCACATACCCCAGTTCACCCAGCCCGAAGATATCCCGTATCTGAAAGCGTCGGACGCGCTGCCGACCGTACCGGCGCCGGCGATCATCTCGGCAAACAGCAGAGGAATTATCAGCACCCAGGTCAAGCCTCTCTTGGCGACAAAGAATTCAGCGGTGCTGCTCTGCCTTTTCAGCATATAGAAACCAATACCCATAGTAATAAGGAAATATCCGATAACTATAATTAAAGTACCCAAATTTATGCCTCCTTATTTTATTAATTTCCAGACCCCCACGCTGTTCAAGCCCTGCCCAGCCGCCGGCGGAAATTAATAATCATGTTTTTTTAACCCGCGCGGCTACACTCCCGCGAATAAATTCCGTAAAACATAATTTTATCTATTCAATTTTGTTGGTTCTGGTCCAGATATTTAAATCCTGGGCCGCTTTGACCAGATCATCTCTGAAATCAGGATGAGCAATGCTTATTATCAGCTCCGCTCTGGCGTAAAGGGATTTTCCTGCTACATTTACTATGCCGTATTCAGTAACAATGTTGGAGGCGTAGTGACGCGGCACAGTTACAATGGAACCCGGGGACAGGGTCGGAACAATCCTGGATATTAATTTTCCGCCCGATGACGAACGGGCAGAGGTCATGCAGATATAGGATGCCCCGCCTTTAGATCTCAGGCAGCCGATGGTGAAATCCAGTTGCCCCCCTACTCCGGAAATCTGACGCGGGCCGTTGGATTCAGAATTGATTTGCGTAAAAAGGTCTACCTGCACCGCGTTGTTAATGGATACCATATTGTCCAGCAAACCGATACGCTCGATAGAATTGGTGATATCCACCGGATAAGTCAGGCAAACCGGATTCTTGTCCATGAAATCATACATACGCTGGGAACCAATCGCGAAAGTATAGGTTATTTTCCCTGTATCCACATTCTTTTTCCTGCCGTTGACCACGCCCTGTTCGACTAGATCCACAAAGCAATCGGCAAACATTTCCGAATGGATACCCAGGTCTTTCAGTCCAGCGTCATAAGCCAAAATCTTGCCGATAGTCTGAGGCATTCCCCCTATCCCGAATTGGATACAGGAACCGTCCTGGATTCTTTCCACCAACAGGTTGGCTATCTTTTTTTCTTCCGGTGTGGCCGGAATTTCAGCCGGAAACGCTCTCATAGGAACTGTATTTTCTACAATATGCGTTACCTCGGAAATATGAATGGCCTCTTTCATGGCCCCTATACACCAAGGAACATTTTCGTTAACTTCCACAATGACAAATTGCGAAAGGTCGCATACGTCTTTTATATACGAACAGGACGGCCCGAAATTAAAAAAGCCGTTTTCATCCATAGGGGTAGTCATAACCATAGCCACATTAGGCCAGCCCATAAAGCCGTTATTCAGATTATGCGGACTCATTCCATAATTTCCGGATACGAAATAACAGAGGTTTTTATCGGAAAGATGACGGTCATGGGCGCTCTGATGCCCGGAATGATATATAAAAGACTTCTTCTCCGGATCCTTGACTGCCACCTGAACGTCAAAAAGGGTACAAATTCCTTTTACTTTCACATCCTGCACTTCTCCCACCCGTTCCGCTAACGCCGCGTCCAAGGCGGGAGGGGCCATAGTAAACGCGCCGTACCATACCCAGTCTCCTGATTTTACACATTTTACCGCTTCCGCCGGCGTGGTGAGTTTTTCCTTATATAAATTCATATATCTTGACATTAATCGTCCTCCTTAAAAATGTTATAGGCCGTTTTTTTATAAAAACTTTTATTCGTCAATACTTTCCGCTGGTCTTCAACAGGAAAACTAAATGCCATTTATATACAATTTATATATTTTATAATTTGTTCCTGTTTTCGCCAATAACAACACTCCCGTGCGATTTTCATCTTTAGCCGGATAGAAAACACTCCGGAACACTCAGATATAGACGCTTATTTTAACATGTATAAAGTGATTTTAAAATAAACGACGATAACATAGATATTGCTGTTTATGATACTAAATTTAAAGCTAAAACAGCTGGAACAAATATTATACAATCTTTGCTTTATTAGGTCATTTTTCGACTAATAACTTATCATTATCCACCCCCAGCCTTAATTTAAATAAACACTTTTACCGCGTTCAGGCAAGTGTTTATGCAAAACATAATAAGCAATAAATATGCCACGTCGTCGCGGTTGCCGCGAACCAGAAATAAAGCCAAGTATTTCATCAATTACAAAAATTAAATTCAAAACGCCGGAATAAATTCCGGCAATTATTGTACGGTTTTTCTTACATCCGTCTGTTTATTGTACACAATCCAAGGCGTAGTCCGCTGCAAAAAGCTGGTTTTATGTAAGTTTTATGTAATATGATGGGATTAAAAGAAATGATTAGAAAGGCTTGCGGGGGTTTATGAAACGCTTGCTTATCAGTATCCAATATAAATACGCTTAATCGCTTCAGCGTAAACATAAGCCACAGACGGCGGTTTATCAACCTTTGCCGTAATAGTATTTTCCCAAGCTTATATCTTCCGCCAAGCATTTTACGCGATTACCGTCGAGGGTCTCAATTATTAATTCTCCCAGCGCGCCGATATCCACCGCCCGCCCTTTCAGCCACCGTTCTCCATTGATAACCTCTACTTCTCTGCCCAGGGTAATATCATATTTTTTCCATATTTCCACTATGTAGGACAGTCCGTTTTTTTTCAGGCACTCAGTCCGCCGCCGCCAGGCCCGCAAAAAAGCTTTCAGAATTTTAACGCGGGAAATATGACGCCTGGTCTCTATATTAAGCGAAGTGCTGGCCGGCCTGATTTCCGAAGGAAAATCCCTGGCTTTCTGATTGACGTTCAGCCCTATTCCTATCACCAGATAATTTACTTTGCCGCCGCTGTATAAATTACTTTCCGATAATATCCCGCAGAGCTTCCGGCCGCCGACGACAATATCGTTCGGCCATTTTATCCCTACCCGCAGGCCGGTCACGTTTTTTACGGCTTCCGCCAGGACGGCGGCGGTAAACAAAGTGTACAAAGGAGCGTAACGCGCTTCCAAGCCAGCCGCTTTTACCAGCATGGAAAAAAGCAGGGCCCGGCCTGGTTTGCCGTCCCATTTACGCCGCATTCTGCCTCTGCCCTGAGACTGGTATTGGCTCCAGATTATGCTTCCGTCTTTAAGCCCCGACGCCGCTAATTCTTTCATAACCGTATTGGTTGAAGACACTCTGCGGTACAACATTACTTCAGCGCCGTTTATTTTTACGCCAACGCCTTCCGCCGCCGCCGTCTTCTTTAAACGGGCGCCGCGTTCATGAAAGCGGCGTCTTATTTTATAAGCCAGCCCGTTATTTTCATATCGTTCATTTCCGCCGCGCAAATTCTCTTCCTCCTGTTCTTTGTTGAATAAAATATACCCGCCTTTGTTTTATAGGCTACTCCATTTACAGGAATTGCTTGCCTGCCACCCGACGCCCATAAGGACACAAGCGGATGGTGCTTGGTAGGGGCGCAATTACGGCTACAAGTATTTTGAAATAGACCCCAACAACACTCCCGCTTTTGTCCGTAACCGGTATTTAAAAAGAGGAGCCATTTTTAAAAAATGGTTCCTCTGATTAACTCCGCGTCAGGAGACAGCCGCGCAAAAAGCGGCCGTCATATCTGCAACAAAGTAAACTCCCGGCGCCGATAACGAATAATCTTTATATATAGCGCCAGCGCCCAATTAACAAACTCCAAACGCCATAAAGTTATTCCACAACAGCTAAAATAGTTCCTTCCGCGACTTGTTCCCCGACTTTGACTTTAATTTCTTTTACGGTACCGCTCGCGGTACTGTAAATAGGATTTTCCATTTTCATAGCGTCAATCAAGAAAATTTCATCATCCTCGTTTATCTGCTGCCCCACCTCAACTAAAATCTCAAAAACTTTTCCCGCCAACGGACATTCGATATTT
Source organism: Syntrophomonadaceae bacterium (assembly GCA_031270725.1). Lineage (GTDB taxonomy): Bacteria > Bacillota > Syntrophomonadia > Syntrophomonadales > Syntrophomonadaceae > JAISDD01. The sequence goes on from JAISWS010000135.1 coordinate 9,358, forward strand.
GCCATTTCTAACTACCTCCTGTTTTTTATTATTTGTATTTTTATATTTTTTACCTTGCCAAAACACTGATAAACATTCCCGCCGCCACCGCCGTTCCTATAACTCCGGCCACGTTAGGACCCATAGCGTGCATGAGCAGATAATTCCTTTTGTTGGCTTCCTGCCCCACCTTATGAACGACCCGAGCCGCCATAGGCACCGCTGAAACTCCGGCCGCCCCTATCAGGGGATTGATTTTCTCCTTCAGGAATAAATTCATAATTTTGGCGAAAATAACTCCGGTGGCCGTCGCGAGCATAAAAGCGCAGACCCCTAATACGAAAACCTTTATCACGTCAAAGGTCAGGAAGGCGGAAGCCGACATAGTAGTCCCCACCGACACTCCCAGGAAAATGGTAACGATATTCATCAGCTCATTCTGCGCCGCGTTGGAAAGCCTGGCTACCACTCCCGATTCCCTGAACAGATTGCCCAGCATAAACATGGCCATCAGAGGGGAGGCGTCCGGGACGCACAGGCAGATAAGTATCATGGCTATGATCGGGAAAAAGATTTTTTCCACTTTCCCCACCGGCCGCAGGGATTTCATAGTAATCAGCCGTTCCTCTTTCGTGGTCAGGGCTTTCATGACCGGAGGCTGGATCAGGGGTACCATAGCCATATATGAATAAGCCGCCACCGCGCACATCCCCATCATATGCGGCGCCAGCTTGGCGGCAAGATAAATGGTAGTCGGCCCGTCCGCGCCGGCGATAATTCCGATAACTGAAGATTCTCTGGCGGTAAATCCAATAGCCAGCGCTATAAAGAAAGTAAGGTAAACTCCTATTTGCGCCGCCGCGCCCAAAAGCAAAGTCTTAGGATTCGCTATAACCGGCCCGAAATCCGTCATGGCCCCCAGCCCTAAAAAGATCAGGGGAGGAATAATTTCCCATTCCAGCCCGTAATGGTAAAAACGTCCGATCAGGCCCAGCTCGCCGGTAGAAGTTACCATCAAAGGAGCCAAAGGCAAATTGGCCATTAAAATACCGAAACCTATCGGCAACAGTAAAAGGGGTTCAAATTCTTTTTTTATCGCTAAATATAACAAAACAAACCCAATCAGCCACATTATTACCTGGCCAATTTCTAAAGCGGGAAAACCGGTAGTAAGTAGCGCATCTTTAATTAATTCCAAGCAAAATTCCTCCTTTTTAAGTAAGAATAGCACCCCAGTTTATCAAGAAGCTTGTTTTGTCTGCTCTTTGGGCTTGTCAACAACTCGCGCCAAAGCGCCGGTCGCTATTACAGCTACCTGCAAAAACACCATAACCAAAAAAACCCCCACAACGCCGCTTACAAAGCACCTAAGCCCTGTAGCCCAATCAATCATATGTCCTTCCCTCCCTACAAAATTTTAAATTTGATTATGAATTTAATTATGTATGAATGAAAAGTTAATGCAAAACCTATGCCAATCTTATTTAAATAACCTGTCAATTAAAAAATCCAGCCCCGCCCTTACTCCGTTTTTCGCCGTTTTTAAAAAATCAGATAACGGCTGTTTTTTTATAGTCACCAATTCAGAGCTTTTAGTATAATGTACACAATATCATACAATTGTACAGACTCTAAGCAAACATACATACCCCACGTTTACTCATATTTAAACATGTTCAGCAAAGATTTAGTAATTCCTTCATTGCCGTCATATTTTTCCGCCGGGTCGGAATTTGTCGAATTTGTAAACTCCGTTTATATAAAATCCGTCCTCCGGAACATAAACTGAAGTTCGCTTTGCCGGCCGCAGGCTCTTGCCAGCATTTCACTTCCCCAGTGTACAAACCGTACAGCCGCCGACCAAAAATATTTCAGATAAGAAACCGTCTCCGTTTCTCACTGTTCACACCGTTGCCCGGGCCAAAGCCCCATTATGCGCCTATAAATGCAGGCTTACAGTGAAAGTAGCCCCTTCCTGCTCTTCCGCGTTCAACTCGGTGTACATGAGCTGCAAATCAGAAGTATCACCGGGTATTTCATATATCATGTGATACTCGGCGGTCTGATCTTTGGCCAAATAAAATTCTAAAGGCATCATACTGTCGTCAATAGGATCCAGAGGATATACGTATTCTTCGAAGGTGGAAGAATCCATGTAAAAATCAAAGGTCCCCATGAGAACGGGTTCCTCAAACAGCCCTTTTTCTTTCATAAAGACGTCAACCAGGATTTTGCCGTCCGCCGGCGTATATCCGGCATACCGCGACGGCAGATTAATATAAGCCACTGTAAATTCAAACCACTGCGTCGCGTAAGTCGCGCCGATTATACCCTGTACATTCTCGTTCTGGATAACCGGAATGACTGTTTCGGTAACGCCGTCATTATCATTAACCGTATCAGCCGGCGGACTGCCTGTGTTTGCGGTGTCGCCGCAGGCAATGGCGGACAAAGTTATAAACATGATAACAGCAATAAGAAAAAACTTCCTTAGCATTTAGTACTCCTCCTCAGTTACTCTTAATAATCATAACATTTGTGCTATATTATGACCACTATATTTAATCACCGGATGAGCACCCTCGTCTTAGTAATACGCTGACAGCAAACTTTTTTTGACCTTCACTTCTGTTAAAACCATAATTGCCGGCTATAACGCGACTACGAGCGGCTCTTTCTTTATATATTTTTATCTGTGTTTGTTAATGCCTGTAAACGTCAAGAGCAAAAGAAAAATCATCACACCGGACGCAGCCGGAAAATAGGACTTAACAGAAGGCGCAAGTATAAGCGCTTTCTGTTACGCTAGGCGCTCACTCCACCGTGAACGCGCCCATGGACCTTTATTCTCCGGTTCCGCATAGTTTTTCGCTCCATTCTGAATATTTTGCCGCTTCCCGTTCCATGCCGTAACTTTTCCCGGTGTGCCCAGCTATAGAAAGAAACACCACTGGTTATTATGGCGTCCACGTTCCGCTTGCCGCCGTCACGCCCCAGACGTCCGCGGCGCTGCCATCTAACGAAGCGCGTCCCGCGTTTTCAACGCTTTCTCACGCGGACATTTTTCTTTTCCGCTGATGAAGCCGTATGGAAATTCCGTCCCGTTATCCGCGCCGTCCGGATATCTAAGAAACGCGAATACTTTTTACAGCCCGCCTTGAAACAGTGTCTTCGCGATCCGTGCGCCAAGGATATCCTGTACTTTCGTACCGCTACCTCCACCGTTTCACGCCCGGTAAAGTCATTCCGTATTTCTGTGCCGCGCGGCGGTTTTCCATATCGGGAAACTATCCTTCCTTAAACCATAGCTGGGCGCTTTCCGCCCACGCGGCTCATTTTACTTTTTATCAGGGTATGGGCTTTTCTCTCTTTTTTCTCTCTTTTTTCCCTATTTATTGATCCACATCATCATAATACATACGGGATGGTGAAAGTAGCTCCTTCCTTCTCATCCTCATCGAGTTCAGTGTACATAAGCCGCACATCGGGGACACTGGCGGGGATTTCATATATCATGTGATATTCGACGGTTTGGCCTTTTTCCAACATAAACTCCAGCGGCATCATACTGTCATCAATAGGGTCCATAGGATATATGTAGTCGTCAAAGAGCGAAGACTCCAAATAAAAATCAAAGGTTCCCATAGGGCTGGGTTCGTCGAAAGTTCCCTTTTCTTTAATAAAAACATCCACCAGGCGGTTGCCATCATCCGGTTTATAACCGGCATATTCGTCCACCGGCGCAATATAATCCACCGTAAATTCAAACCACTGCGTCGCGTAAGTTTTGCCAAGTTCCCCGGTAACATCGCCTTTGATGAGCTGAGCAACCGAGCTGACCACGTTACCCACCTGATTACGCGTAGCATTGCTGCAGGCGGCGGCAGCCAAAACCATAAACATAATAACGCTCATAATGAAAAGTTTTTTTACCATTTTGTGTTCCTCCTTAAATAGCTTTTTGCTGATTATATCATATCGCGACATTTTATGACACTCTATAGCCGACGCCGGACAATTACCGCCGTATTAGCGGCAGGCCGTTTCTTTCTCCCCGCTTAATTAAAGCCGCCAGTTCCGTCCGCGACGCGACTGTGACACTTTTTAAAATGCCGGATCCATTCCATAATAAAGCCCCTGATAAAACAAAAATTTGATATTGCCAAAGCGTGATAAATTTGATAAACTATTTTTTGCGTAACACGATACGCCCGGGTGGCGGAATAGGCAGACGCACGGGACTTAAAATCCCGCGATGGCAACATCGTACCGGTTCGACCCCGGTCTCGGGCACCATTTTTAGCGCTTATCACTGATACAAATAAGCATAGCAGGAGCTCTCCTCCGAGAGGGGGGCGTTGCGGGAAGTGAAACAGCGAAGCAATCCAGCCATCACATACGCAGCTTTTCTCCGGATACCCTACAGGGAACTATCCGCTTGTGCCCTGGGGGGGTACGGCAAGACAACGAAGCAGCCGCATACTCCGCCTGTACCCGGCCACTTAAAGTAGCACGGCAGAAGTATTCGCTCGCGGTTGAAAGCTGGTGTCCGCAACGGCAAGGATTTTCTCTGTTTTAAAGGCAAGCGACTGTTTATGCGGGTTCCGTAAAAACGGTTTTTCAAAAAAGAGGTTTTT
>JAISWS010000216.1 GCA_031270725.1 Syntrophomonadaceae bacterium
CTGACGATGCCGGGCTTTGACGTACCGTACGCCAGCTTTTCCGACATCGCGGTCAATTGGATCCTCATGATACTCGGATCCATCCTGCTCTACATGCTGTCGTCCTTTGCCGCCGGCAAGAGGGACAGCTCCGCGAAAGCTAGTGATTCTTTCGCCACCTTGATGGTAACGACACCGAACATCATCGCGCTGGTGGATGAAATGAACCTCGTGCAGTACATCAGCAAGCCTTTGGCGGATATGGCGTATCTGGAGTATGCGGAGATTGCCGTCGGGAGGCCGCTGATAGATCTGTTCCACGACCGTGAGGTCAAGGATATGATTAGTGAGGTACTGGAGAGCGAGGGTCTGTACGAAGACACGAAACAACTGAATCTGAACGAGCGTGTGCGCTATTTCAAAATCATCTCCGACAAGCTGGCCGGTGACACGCAAGGCGCTTTTATCGACATTACGGACATCACACCGGTTATGGAAGCGCGCTTCGAGGCTGAGGCGGCATCGCGCTCTAAGAGTGAATTTCTCGCGAATATGAGTCATGAGATACGTACGCCGATGAACGCTATCATAGGCATGACGGCCATCGCAAAGAATTCCGCGGAGCAAGATCGAAGAGACTATTGCCTGGAAAAGATAGAGGAAGCATCCACGCATCTGCTTGGCGTCATCAATGATATATTGGACATGTCGAAGATAGAAGCGAACAAATTGGAACTTTCGTTCGAAGAGTTCAATTTCGAGAAGATGCTTCAAAAGGTGGTCAATGTCATCAATTTCCGCGTAGAGGAAAAACAGCAGGATTTCAGCGTGTACATCGACAAGCGCATCCCCGTGAACCTGATCGGAGACGACCAGCGCATTGCGCAGGTGATCACCAATCTGCTGTCCAACGCCGTGAAATTCACGCCGGAGAGCGGCGCCGTACGACTTGACGCGCGTCTGCTCAGCGAAGAGGACGGCGTCTGTACTATGCGGATCGCGGTGAAGGATACTGGTATCGGCATTTCGGAGGAACAGCGGGTGCGCCTCTTCAGTTCCTTTCAACAGGCCGAAAGCAACACAGCGCGCAGGTTCGGCGGCACGGGGCTTGGTCTCGCGATTTCAAAGCGCATCATCGAGATGATGAATGGCGAAATATGGGTTACATCCGAACCGGGAAAGGGCGCCGAATTCGTGTTCACTGTCCGTATGCAACGCGGCGCGGCGGAGCAGCAGCGAACTATATCAGACCTCGGCGTTAACCGAAAGAATCTGCGAGTGCTGGCCGTGGACGACGCGGTTGAGATTCTCGAATATTTCAGGGATATCATGCAACGTTTTGATATCTTCTGCGACACCGCCTCAAGCGGTGAAGAGGCCATCGCTTGCATTGCGCGGAACGGCGCATATGACGTTTATTTCATTGACTGGCGTATGCCGAACATGGACGGCATCGAGCTCACGCGGAGGATTAAGGAGTACAGCGGACGCAATCCCGTTGTTACCATGATCTCCGCCACGGAATGGGATGTAATTGAAACCGAAGCAAAGGCTGCCGGTGTGACCCGCTTCCTGCAAAAGCCATTGTTCCCTTCCACCATCGCGGACTGCCTGAACGAGTACATCGGCCTGAACAATTCGGTCGCTGCGGCGAACGTACAGCAGGGCAAAACGGAATCCTTCGCGGGATATCGGCTCCTCTTGGCCGAAGATGTCGAAATCAACCGTGAGATCGTCCTGGCGTTGCTGGAGCCGACGCAGCTTGACATTGACTGTGCGAAAAACGGCGCGGCGGCGCTGGAGATGTTCGAGAAGTATCCTGAACGGTACGACATGATCTTTATGGACGTGCAGATGCCTGAAATGGACGGCTACGAAGCAACGAGCCGTATCCGCGCCATTGATATCCCGCGGGCAAAAGAAATCCCCATCGTTGCCATGACCGCCAATGTGTTCCGCGAAGACATCGAAAAATGTTTGGCTGTGGGCATGAACGGTCATGTGGGTAAACCCCTCGACCTTGATGAAGTGCTGTTATGCCTGCGCAAATATCTGCGGCCCAATGAGTAGTGCCCGCACACATACAGTGAGGCCCCCAAGACACAGGCGGCCCCGGGGGCGATAGGGCAGGGCAACCAGCAGCAACAATGGAAATGAAAATACCGGCAATACAGCCGACGCTACTGACAATATCGCCGCCGAGGCTGCAACAAATAATCCAGTTTCCAAATCCGGCGGTGAATAGGAGGAAACATCCCGAAAAGAAGATAAAAGCTGAGCCTCTTTATAGAGGCAGTCGGTAGCAGCGGCTTGCAACGCCTGCTTTTAAGGCGCGCTGGTATGTGGCTATTGTTAGAGCCGCCAATAGCAAACCATCGCTTCAAGTGGTGGTTTGCTATTGGTTTTTACGAAAGCGATAAAATACTTGGACTGTACCGGCAGCGCTGTCAGATAGAAATCCTCTGCAAACGCTTGAAAAGCCTCTTTCATTACGATGATGTGCCCGCAAAGACAGAACGGACAATGAAAACGTTTATAAACGGTAAACTGCTGTTGGCAGCAATTTGCGAGGTGTTGGTAAGCCAGGGTTGTTTTTCCCCTCAACAGTCGTAATGCTCCTTTGGGAAATACGAGCTTGTACAGAGAATTGCAAGTTGTTTTTACTGTTTTGGTATCTTTGATTATTGCTTATCTGAGTGCTTTTAATATCCTCTCGAATATTGGAACTTTCTCAGCTATCTTGCCCCCATTCCCCAAGAAAAAGGTTGCGCTGCGTTCTATGGAGGGCTTTGTGAATAAATACTACTTAATTGTACGCTAACGCCCTTATTAAAAAAGGGGGGGCAATGATGCAATCACGGGCATTTTTCAACTAACTTTGGAAAGAAGCGAAAAATGATGAATATGTTTTACATACCCGGCTGTCAATTTTTAAGTATCCCCTATGTTTTTTTATATTTTCCAGGAAAATTTGTCACACAAAAAAGAAATGAAAGGCAAAAAATAAAACGGAAAAGAACCAAAAAACTTTTACCGCATATAATACACTAACTGGCTTATGAATATTATTTTTCAACAGAAAGGTAGTGTTAAATTGAATTGTAATAGATATAGAGAATACGATAAATGTTACGGCAGAGATTTGTATTGGCATTATGATCCCTGTTGCGGCAACAAGTATGGAAGCGGCAGATATGATTATTGGTGTGACGGGGGCAGAAATATTTATTTGTGCAATTGCTGCCGGACGTCTTGCGGAAACATTTATTTTCACAAAGTTGACAGCGGCACCAACGCAGTATTACCTGGCGCCGTATTTAATCTGACATCTTCCGACGGAACAGTGAGAACTGCCACGTCAAACGCGAGCGGACTGGTCAGTTTTTCCAAACTTAAACCCGGTTCTTATCAAATGACGGAGACGGTTCCTCCGGCAGGATATGTTCCAAACGCGACCGTTCACAATGTTATAGTCCAGGATGATGGGGACGTGTTAATAGATGGAGCGAATATCAGCTCTTTTAGGGCAGTTAACGTCAAACAGCCGGTCAGCCCACTTCCGGTTGTGAACGCGATTACCGCTGGCAGCACCACGGTGAGCGGCTCCGGCGTATCCGGAAGTACTGTAAGCTCGACTTTCCTGAACGGGCAGAAGGCTAGTACAACAGTAAGTTCCAGCGGGCAATGGAGACTTATGGCTCCTGCCGGCGTAACTTTGGATACGGGAAATTCAGTATCTACTACCCAAACCACTCCCGGATCGCTGCCTAGTCCGGAAGTTTTAAGCACGGTTGTATAAAAAACTTTAAAAACGATGGTAGCGAATTAATAACAGTCAAGCGGATACTTTATTGAGATCCGCTTGGCTTTACTACGATAATGCGCATGTCCTGCTTAGTTTGCTATCCTATCGTCTAACCACCGGGTTAGTTCTTCTTTACTAAACACTCTCCCGCCTTGGATTATTGTGAATGTCCCGTTTAATTCACCTGATTCAACGAAAGTATAGAAGTCATCAATATTTATCCTCAAAAATGCTGACGCTTCATATTCCGACATATATTCGTCAAAAGACTGTCTTACGCCTGTTGCTGAAACAGAATTACCAATATGATTCAATCCGTTTCCTATCGCATTGCCAATATATTCCGAAGCGTTTTTAATGGCTACGGCGAAAATAAGCGAAGCAATTATTATGGCGGCGGCAAGGACTAAGGTTTTTGTTAAACTTTGTTTTTCCGACATGATTTTCACCTCTATTTAATTTAGACGTTTTTGCGTGGTTTTGTTCCACCGGTAATCGGGCAAGGGTTAAGCGGCACGCCGATAGGCGGGCGGTTTACACGAAACCCGAAGCGGATGGATGGAAATTCGGCGCGGCCGCGCGGCGGCTTCTCCGTTCGGACGGATCGCCGACAACGGCGGCGAAAGCTATGGCAAAACCCACGAAACAATTAGCTGCGAAGCGGTAACTGTCAGAGTGGGCCATCTTCCATGAAGCGTGTGACGTTCCTCGCGTTTCCCCGCAAAATTCCAATAATAGCGTATCACAAAAATATGCCATTGTCTTCTTTTTGTTTTTCCCACCCGTCAATGCCGCGCTCCTCGCTCGCGGCTACGGTTTTTACGCTTTGAGAGTAAATGAGCGCGTAAGTTGGTTCCGGGCTGCGCCCCGCGTCCGCGCGCCTTTTTAAGACAAGATGTTCCAGGATTTTGTCCAAAAGTCCACTCAGCCGCGCCCTGCGATAAAAGCTGTGTACTGTGGAATATGGTGGAAAATCATGCGGCAAGTTTTGCCCCTGGCAACCTGTTTTTACAACATACAAAAGGGCATTTACGAGTTTCCTTTTCAAATGTTTCGCGAAATGCTTTCCCAGTCCGTCGTTTTTGAAAAAAGGCTTGATGACGCGCTATTGCGTGATGGTCAGATCGCTTGGATATTTCACTATGTTCACACTTTCCTTGGATATTAGATCCACATAATTTATATCGTCCGCTTTGCCTTATTCTCAATGATTTATTGAAAACAGGTTCTGAGATTTGCTTATCTTCTTTAAGTTTGTTTCTTTGCTCGTTGGTCAGCGCCACTGGCTTCATTCTCGCTCTTGCTATGTTGATATACTCTCTTCTTCTATATATTGGGAACATTATATTATGAATTACCAATATATGGTATATATGTTTGCGGAATAGATGAATAAGTTTTGCTGAAACCTGTTGCCTCCGCCCCGCTACATGGCGCCCGCTTTATGCAGTTCTATTCTGGACCAGTCTATGATACTTAAACCGTCCATGTAAAATTCCCTTACATCCGCCCCGAGCATAAGATGGGATTTTCTTTGCAATATCCAAAGATAAGGAGCGTCATCGACAACTATCCTCTCGGCTTTATTCAAAGCGCTCAAACGGTCTTCCTCACTGGCATAAGACCTGGCGTCATTCAGCAGTTTATCCACTTGCGCATTGTAGTAGTTACCGAAGTTCGTCATTCCCGTTCTGGAACTATGAAAAAGATTATACATTATGCTGTCCGCGTCGCTGTAGTCCATCTGCCACTCCAAACGGAAAAATGCCATAGTAAACTTCTGCATTTGTTTTTTATAGGCTTCCCAGTCCAGAGGAATTAAGTTTATTTTAACTCCAATATCGCTTAACTGCCCGGCTACCATTTCCGCTATCATTCTTTGCCCCGGGTTATCGTTGAAACATAGAGTAATAGCTGGCAACCCCTTTCCCTGCGGATATCCGGCCTCATTCATCAAGGCGGCGGCTTTTTCCAAATTATAACTGTATCCGGGGATACTTTCATCATAACCTGGGATCCCTTGGGGTATTGCCCCTTTCAGCGGCAACGCGTTACTTCCGAAAGCTTTTTTTATTATTTCTTCGCGGTTAACGGCATAGTTAAGCGCCCTTCGCAAATAATAATTGTTGCTGAAAGGGGCATGCGTTACATTATAGCCTAACGCGTAAATAGTGAGCAAAGGTCTGTCTACCACTCTTTTTTTAAGGTTTTCATCCTCCAGGCCGCTTTTCAGCTCGCTTAAAGGTACGTCGCTTATCAAATCAAGCCTGCCTTCCTGGTAATCCTGCCAGGCTTGGCTCTGCTCCTTATACACTGTCATTTCTATAGCCGCCAGGCAGGGCTTTTTTCGGTGATATTCTTCATTTCTAATCAGAACAATGTTTTTATTGTCAGGATTGCTTTGCACCATGAATGGACCTGTGCCCACTGTTTCTTCTTCTCCGAATATCCAAAACACCGGATTGGCCAGCGTATTCATAAAACCCGCGTTAGGAGCGTTCAGCGTCACTTGCAGCCTTTCATTATCAAGAGCTTGCACTCCGGTTATTTCATTATTAAGCCCCCGAACCCGCTCGCTAAACCCTTGAATATCTTTATACAGGCTTACCGCCGCCCAATCATTTGCTTGCAGCAAATTTTTTTCCCAAGACTGCTTGACCATCCCGGCGGTCATATTTTGGCCGTTATGAAGTTTGACCCGCTTATTAATGTAAATAATATACTGGGTAAAATCTTCAGACATTTTCCATTTTTTAGCTAAATTAGGCTTTATTTTCTGTTCGGCATCGTCATAATAAACCAACCCTTCATATATCATACTTCCCAGCATTTTTTCTCCGTCATTGCTGATCAGAGCTGGATATACACTGGCTATATTGCCGGTTATGCCGATTCGGAACGGACGCGAGTCCAAATCGGCTACGGCCGTCTCTGCCCTTGTATAATATGCGGCTGATATTATTGCTATAAAAGCTAAAATTGCCGTGGCGAGCGCAATTACTTTCTTCCTTCTTTTCAGGCGCGACTCCTCCTAACCTTTTCTTTTTAAGAATATTGTATTACGTGATTATACAAAATATTCCAATCGAGGCCAGCAGCGGCAAATTTATGGATATTTATTTGTATATGGATTTGTAAGCCTGATAATTATTCCAGACATTTTTCACATAATTCCTGGTTTCCCTGTAAGGTATTCTATCAACCTCATCCAAATCCCCTCGCCAGATCCCGCCTTCATTCCAGGAGCGCACGGTACCGCTTCCGGCGTTATAAGCCGCGATGAACAGGGGTAAATTATTGCCGAATTCTTTTTTTAAGCTGGCCAAATACCAGCAGCCAAATTGGATATTCACTTCCGGATCGTGCAAACTGGCCACCAGAAAATCATTTACCCCTTTTTGCCCCGCTATCCACTGTCCTGTCTCCGGCATTATCTGCATAAGACCTTTTGCGCCTTCGGGAGATTCCGCCCTGGTTTGATATTTGCTTTCCGCCCTGATTACCGCGAATACCAAATTAGGGTCAATATTATTTTCCTGTGAATATTTATAAACCAGCTCCTGATGAGGCTGAGGATAAAAATAGGCCATCCAGCGCGGCAGGCTCAATAAGGTCAAAGCTGTCAAAAACACTAAAACCCAGAGTACCTTGTTTATTTTGAAACGTTTTTTAGACCTTCGCATTATTTATGAAGCCTCCGGTTTGCAAATACATTTTATTTTACTTTAAAAGTGCCGCGAAAAAACACTGAAATATTTTTCTGCTATTTCAGCGGTTATCTCTATACTTTGAGTATTATCAATAACAAAATCCGCTAATTTAGCTTTTTCATTCAAATCCATCTGCGACATTATCCTTTTGCGGGCTTGTTCCCGTTCCAGACCTTCCCGCAGCATCAGCCGCCGGATTTGAGTTTCCCGGTCCACCCATACTACAAATATATGATCGCAGAGCTTATCCATACCGCTTTCAAATAAAAGAGGCACTTCCAGTACCACCACAGCGTGCGGTTGTTCATCTTCTATTTCCCGTAAGCGGCGCTGAAGAAATTGTCCTACCCGCGGATGAGTGATTTGGTTCAATTTCGTTAAAAGCGCCGGATCATTAAAAACTATATTCCCCAGTAACAGCCTGTCAATTTTGCCGTCCGGCCCTAAAATGCACGAACCAAACAGCTCCACTATTTCCTGGTAGGCTTTTTGTCCGGGTTCCATAATCAGGTGAGCTGTTTTATCCACTTCAATAACTATAAAACCTAGTTTTTTTAAAACATTCAACACCGTACTTTTGCCGCTGGCTATTCCTCCTGTCAGCCCAATTACACGCATAATCTTTTCCTCATTTTATATAAATTCAAATATACCAATAATCACGAATATAATTCCCGGTAATATCATTGTAAATTTTTTTAAACGGCTTCCGGTAATTTTCTCTCCGATAAAGACACCGCTTTTCACTAAAAAAAAAGTTAATATACCAACCGCAGCCACCACATATAATATATTAAATCCGGCCATCGCCAGTCCGATACCGGCCCCTAAAACATCCGCAGCCAAAGCCAGCCCTAAAAATACAGCTTCTTTGTAATTTATTTCGCCGGAAGAATCGAAATCAGCCGCTAAAGGCTCCTTCATTATCCGGATTATTATTCCCGCCGGTTTGATGTTGAAGCTGAATAAAAGACCATCTGAAGCGGAATCCCAGGTTTGCACGTTTTCTTTCAAAGCCAACGCGAAAAAATAGCAACCCAGTATTATTAATAGCGCGGCTCCCAATTCCACCGCCATTTCAGGCTCCATAAACATGCCTAGCGCTTTCCCGGATACCATTGAGACAGTTAACAATAAAGAAGATGTTGCCGCAATGATCAGCAAAGAAGGCCATGGTACAGATACTTTTCTTATCCCGTACGCCACCCCGGCCATCAAGCCATCCACGCTTACTGCCAGCCCGAATAATAATATCCATAAAGCGTCCAAATAAAATCACTCCTGTAAAAATTATGTGTCTACTTTACTCTACAATATGAAAAGAAGTAATAAATGTTACAAACGCTTCAATATTAACATGTCCGCTTTTTAAACCTGGCAGTTATCGCAGTAGTGGGTGCCGCGTCCGCCTACCTTCGTATAAATAAGCAGTTGTCCGCACTTGGCGCAAGGCTGTTTTTTTCTGCCATAAACCTGAATATGTTTTTGATTTTCCCCCATTTTATTTTCCCCGTCCCGGTAATCCCGGAATGTAGTTCCCCGGTACTTGATTCCTGAAAGCAGCGCTTCTTTGACCGCCGCCGTCAAGCGTTCAGTTTCTGTAACCGTCAAAGACTCGGCTGGGCGATACGGCTTTATGCCAGCGGCAAACAGG
>JAISWS010000013.1 GCA_031270725.1 Syntrophomonadaceae bacterium
CCCTGGCCGGAGAAACCTTTTTTTGCCGTCTCCCGAAACGCCCGCGCGGGCGCTTCTCCATAAATTGGCTTTATTATACCATACCGGAACCCGCGAAAGCAAATTCCCGTCGAAAAAACACGGCGGGCTGACAATAGCGTTCCGGCTCCGGATCCAGGAGGCGTTGACATGGAGCGCCAAGGTAGGGTAATATACGAAATGGAGGCAGCGCAGCGGTTCCGCCTCAGCTTCTTTCGGAGCAAAACCGAAAGGGGGCGGGGCGGTTGAGTACATATATTATTACCCATTGAGAAAGGCGGGAATATTTTGTGAATAACAACCCCATAGTTACCATTAACCTTGAAAGCGGCCATACTATAAAAGTGGAACTTTACCCGGACATCGCCCCTAATACAGTTAACAATTTCATTTCTTTAATCAAAAAAGGGTATTATGACGGACTTATTTTTCACCGGATCATCCCCGGCTTTATGATTCAGGGCGGCTGCTCCGAGGGAACCGGAACCGGCGGCCCCGGTTACAGTATTAAAGGCGAGTTTAAATCCAATAATTTCCCCAACGCTTTAAAGCACCGCAAAGGCATATTATCAATGGCCCGGACTTCTGACCCCGATTCCGCCGGTTCCCAGTTTTTCATTATGACTGAAAACGCTCCGCATTTAGACGGAGAGTACGCCGCTTTCGGGAAAGTAACCGAAGGGCAGGATATAGCAGGCCAAATCGCCGAGGTTCCGCGTGATTTCAGGGACCGCCCTTATGAAGACCAGCGCGTGGTTTCTTTAAGCGTGGAAACTTTCGGCGTCGAATACCCTGAGCCCGTTAAAATTTAAGGCTTACCGTTTTCATCGGATAGGTGGGAAACAAGCTGACCTGATTGTATAAATCGGCGCCGTTTTCAAATAAAACCTGGCTGACGGTATATTTAGCTAACGGCAGGGTATTGTTATAACGGCTCAAATGGGCCAGAAATACTTTCAAATGCGATTTTTTAGGAACCGCGCATAAAAATTCCCCGGCTTCCGTATTGGACAGATGCCCCCGGGGGCCGCTTATGCGTTTTTTTAAAAAAGGCGGGTAAGGGCCTTCTTTCAGCAGCCGAGGGTCAAAATTACTTTCCATAACTATCACGTCCGCGTCAGCCGCCGCTTGCGCAAGGCTATCGTCCAGACGCCCTAAATCGGTCATAATGACCGCTTTTTCCCCCCTGCGTGTAAATGTGTATCCTACCGGATCCAGCGCGTCATGCGATACCGGGAAGCATTCCGCCTGTAAATCATCGATATGTACGGCCTTTTCTATCGTTTGCAGCCGTCCTTCCGGTATCAAATCCATACGGCGCATGAAATTTCCGGTATCCGGACGGGTAAAAACGGTTGCCCCGCTTTTTTTCAGCAGCACTTTTAACCCCTGTATATGGTCCTGGTGTTCATGAGTAATAAATACCGCGGCCAGCCCAGCCGCTTTTACCCCCAGCTGTTCCAGTTTGGCCGTAATAGCTCTGGCGCTTATGCCGGCGTCTATTAATATATTCGTTTTACCGGCTTGAAGCAATGTGGAGTTGCCAGTGCTTCCGCTGGCTAAAACATGTATTCGCAATGGTCATTCTTCTTTCCGGACATAAAATATAAAACTGTTTGTACGGACCTTCAAGCGGCAATTACAGGCCCGAAAAATTCTGATATAATTATTAAATTCTTTAAGTTTCTTGTAAAACCTTTCCCGTTTTTTATATAATAAACGTCAGAGGTTTTATTGCGCCGCAAAATTTATAAAAGGAGCTTTATTTGCGTAAATTTATGATAATTATTGTAATCGCGGCTGTCCTGCTTTTTCTGTCAATAAACGGATACATCGCCTGGCACGCCTGGTCAGCCTTCAAATTATATTCTAACACTTTAGCGGGAATAATACCGTTTTTTATAATTTTATCGGCGGCCATGCTGCCTTTGGCCCGCTTATTGGAGCAGGCGCTGCCTTTTTTTATGCTGCGCTTTATGTATATCTGGGGGGCCTACTGGCTGGGAACCATGTTTTACTCGTTTTTAATCCTGCTGGTTATAGATGTCATACGCTTAATAAAAACCATTTGCGCCCATTTCTTTGTTATGCAGCTACCGGCTTTAAATATGCTTTGGGCGGTCCTTCTCCTTCTGCTGGCGCTGAATATTTACGGGACCTGGAACGCCCGGCAGCCTGTAATAAACGAATATCACATAACTTTAGCCAAAAAAGGCAGTACCCTGGACACGCTTAAAACGGTAATGGTCTCCGATACGCATCTGGGCTGGGTCAACCGCCAGGCACAGCTGGACAGCATGGTACAGCGCATTAACAGCCTGCGGCCCGACATTGTTTTTATGGCTGGAGATATTCTGGATGAAGGCATCGATCCTGCTTTCAGGCAAACCATCATCGCTTCTTTAAGCGCTGTCAAAGCGCCTTTGGGAATATACGCCGTATTAGGGAATCACGAATATATAAGCGGCCAGCAGGAGATGTTTTTTTCGTCTTTAGCGCAAGCCGGCGTCCACGCTTTACGCGATGAATGGATACTGCTGGACCAGGCCTTGTACATTGTGGGGCGCGACGACGCTTCCGGCTCCCGGTTTTCTGAAAACCGGCGTAAAAACCTGGAAGCGCTGACAGCGGAAATAGACGCCGCCGGGCTGCCGGTAATACTGCTGGACCATCAGCCTTCCGAGCTGGTTCTGGCCGGCAGTACGGATATCGATTTGCAGTTTTCCGGCCATACCCATCGGGGACAGCTCTTTCCCAACCATCTGATAACCGGAAAAATATTCGCCCAGGATTGGGGCTATTACCAACAAAACTCTTTTCAGGCCATAGTTTCTTCCGGCTATGGGACATGGGGGCCTCCTCTGCGCATAGGCAGCCATCCGGAAATAGTCGTAGCCCATCTTACATTTAAATAAAACCGGATAAAATCATTTCCCCGGCTTTAAATTCTTTATTGTTGGTTCGCGTTCTTCCGCGCTTTCGACCAACTGTCCTTCAAAGAAACAATACGGTTAAAAACCAGTTCCGCGGTTCCTTCCCCCCGTGGTTCCAGATAAAAATACCCCTGGCGCAGAAACTGGCAGCGCCGGCTTTTCATTTCAGCCACTCCCGGCTCAATTTTAGCGGAAGCGATTACTCGCAGCGCCTCTTTATTGATCAAATCTTTGACATCACCGCCGTTTTCCAGCTCAGTATCCGGCTCCTCCGCCAAAAACAAGTGTTCGTAAAGCCTTACTTCAGCGTCAAGCGCGTGAGCGGCCGACACCCAATGAGAGGTTCCCTTAACTTTGCGGCCACTGGCAGGCCCTCCGCTTTTGGAGTCCGGGTCGTAAGTACAGCGCAGTTCGGTAACTTCGCCTTTTTCGTTCTTTATCACCTGTTCACATTTAATTATATAAGCGCTCTTTAAGCGCACCTCACCGTCAGGACGCAAACGGAAAAATTTCTTCGGCGGATTTTCCATAAAGTCTTCCTGTTCAATATATATTTCCCGCGCAAAGGGGACTTGCCGGTAACCCATATCGGGGTTTTCAGGATTATTTTCTGTTGCCAGCCATTCCACCGAATTTTCCGGATAATTGGTGATGACGATTTTTAAAGGCCGTAATACAGCCATGATACGCGGCGCCGTTTTATTCAAGGTTTCTCTTATGCAATGCTCCAGAAGAGCTATATCCACCATGCTGTTACGTTTAGCCACTCCGATCCTTTCACAGAAATCCCTGATAGCTTCCGGAGTATAACCCCGGCGGCGTAACCCGGATATGGTCGGCATTCTGGGGTCGTCCCAGCCGGTTACTATTTTTTCTTCCACCAGCGCTCTCAGTTTCCGTTTGCTCATGACCGTATGGGTAAGATTCAAACGGGCAAATTCTATTTGTTTCGGAATAACGGTAACCTCGCAAGGATATTCCTCTTTAGGCAAAGCCGCCAGCACCCAATCATATAAAGGACGGTGATCTTCAAATTCCATAGTACATATCGAATGCGTGACGCCCTCAAAGGCGTCTGACAAAGGATGGGCGTAATCGTACATGGGATAGATACACCAGCCGTCACCGGTCCTATGATGGGCAGCGTGAAGGATACGGTATAATACCGGATCCCTGAGATTTATATTAGGCGAAGCCATGTCAATCTTGGCGCGCAACACTTTACTGCCGTCTTCATAGCGTCCTTCTTTCATCTCCTGAAATAAACGCAGGTTTTCTTCCACACCGCGTTGCCTGTAAGGGCTTTCCTGCCCCGGCTCCGTTAAAGTACCGCGGGTGTCCCGGATTTCCCGCGCGCTGAGTTCGCATACAAAAGCCTTGCCAGCCTTTATCAGTTTCAGCGCGTATTCATATAACCATTCAAAATAATCGGACGCGTAAAACAGCCGTTCGTCCCAGCTAAAGCCCAGCCACTCGACATCTTCTTTAATGGAATCTACAAACTCAGTATCTTCTTTACTGGGATTGGTGTCGTCAAAGCGCAAATTGCACAAACCTCCGTTATGCAGCGCCAGCCCGAAATTCAGGCAAATAGATTTAGCATGTCCTATATGCAAATATCCGTTTGGCTCCGGAGGAAAACGGGTACGTATCCGCCCTCCGTAAACATCATTCAGCAAGTCCGTATTCACTATATTCTGAATAAAATTGTGCCCCGGTTCTATATCCCTTTTATCCGGCTCTTTTATTTCCCCGTCAGGCTTTTCCAAAACTATCGCCGCCTCCTCTGAATAACCTTGAAGTGCGTTCCCGCATTATCGTTATAAAACTATAAAAACCATAAACTCCGGTGATTTTATCTATAAGTATCCTAATTATAAACTTTTTAAACTTTTTACGAAGCGGCATAATCAATCTGTTTGAGTTTCCCGCCGCAAATTTTTTTAAACCTTAACATCTTTTGCCTCCCGAAACAACTTTATTCATTATCAGGTATAATATCCCGTAAACGTTTTCTGTAAAGCGAAGCGTTTCAAGGATATGCCCGGCTGTTTATTAGCGTAATCCGTCATTTTCCGCGACCCGTGCGGCAAATGTTTCACATGAAAAAACCGGCACGGCTTTCAGTGGTGGTAAGGTTCCCCCTTTAATATTTTATAACTGCGGTATATTTGTTCGGCCAATATCAGCACAGCCATCTGATGCGGGAAAGTCAGCTGGGAGAAAGACCATGAACAGTCCGCCCGTTTTATTATTTCCCGCGATAAGCCCCAGGCCGAGCCGATGACAAAATTAACGCGGCTTTTACCGCTTTGCTGCCAAATATCCACTTTTTCAGCTAATTCCAGGGAGTTCAGTTCCTGCCCCTGAAGATGCAGAGCAATGAGCAATTCATCTTTTTTTATTAAATTTAAAACCCTTCCGGCTTCTCTGTCCAATAAGCGCTCCAATTCACCCACACCGGCTCTGGCATCGGTTTTTTCCTCCAGCCCGTCGGAAAATTCCATCCTGACATACGGACGCAGCCGTTTCAAATATTCCTGTAAACCGGCCAGATAAAAAGGCTCTCTGATTTTACCAACGCTTATAATTCTTATTTTCAAACCAAATCCCTTATATCAGCTTATTTCTACCCGGGCCCCCAGCTGTGAGAGCTTAACCGCGATGTCTTCATATCCGCGGAAAATGTGATAAGCATTTTCTATTTCCGTAGTGCCCTGCGCCCCTAAAGCCGCGATTACCAAAGCCGCTCCGGCTCGTAAATCGGTAGCTTTTACACAAGCGCCGCACAAATTTTTCACCCCGTTAATAATAGCGGTGTGCCCTTCCACTTTTATATTGGCCCCCATCCGGTTGAGTTCGTCCACGATCTGAAAACGATTTTCAAATACGTTTTCCACCACCATGCTGGAACCGTCGCTCAGCGCCAATAACGCCATCATCGGAGACTGCATATCCGTAGGATACCCGGGATAGGGCAAAGTTTTTATATCAACATGTTTTATGGTTTTGCTGCCGCGCACCAGGATGCCCTGGTCAGTCTCTTCTACATAAGTTCCGGTTTCCTGAAGTTTCGCTATTATGGGATATAAATGCGTAGGAATAATGTTTTCCACCAGTAATTCCCCTGCGGTTATGCTGGCGGCAACCATATAAGTACCCGCTTCAATGCGATCCGGTATGATTGCGTATCGAACCGGGTTTAATTCTTCCACTCCTTCTATTTTAATGAGGTCGGTGCCGGTTCCTCTGATTTTAGCCCCCATAGAATTTAAAAAATTGGCCAAATCAACTATTTCCGGTTCTTTGGCCGCATTTTCAATGATGGTTATACCGGGAGTTTTGGCCGCCATCATCATGATGTTTTCAGTAGCTCCCACGCTGGGAAAATCCAGATAAACCCGCGCCCCTTTCGCTTTTTTAGCGCGCGCGTATATATAGCCGTGTTCAATATCAATCTCCACTCCCATAGCCTGTAATCCCTTCAGGTGTAAATCCATCGGCCGGGAGCCTATATCGCATCCTCCCGGCATAGAAATTCTGGTTTCCGAAACCTGCCCTAACATGCTGCCCAGCAATAAGTTGGAAGCCCGCAATCTTTTTGATAATTCATAGGAAGTTTCTTTTTTTATCGGTCCTGAAGTCGGGCAAATTGACAAACTTTTATCATCGTTCCATTGCGTGTGTACTCCCAGATCGTTTAAAAGCTCAATCATTACATCCACATCCTGAATATGTGGCACATTATCTAGTATAGTTTCGCCAGCCGCCAAAATACTGGCGGCCATCAATACCAAGCCGGCGTTTTTAGCGCCGCTTATACGCACTTTGCCCTGTAAAGGATTCCCCCCGGTTATGATCAAACGATCTTTCAAAGCCTACACCTCTCGCCTATTAATCTCCAAGTCTTGGTAAAACAGCTGCTGAAAAACATTGTACTTCATATCGGTAACTTCTTCTATCGCCTGAAATATTTTTCCGTTCCGCCTCAGGGCTTTCATTATCGCAAACATGCACCCGGCGCCGTATTTTTGTACCATAAAATCAACAAACCGTAACGATTCCCAATATGCTATGCTTTTATCCAAATTATCGAAAGCGTTTTCCAGCTCCGCCAATGTGTAATAAGTAAATTCCCGCTTTTCTGTAAACGGGTTGCCAAAAATAAATCCGGTTAATTCCCTCTCAGCATACTGCGCTATACCTTCAGTCCACCAGCGGGGGCAATTCCCCCGCGTCATATCATCTACCCATAAATGCGCGAGTTCATGGACCAAAGGGCCTTGCGTCAAAAATTTTTTTGTTAACTGCTCCGTATTTTTGACATAAAACCGGGGCGAAAGTATACATATAGTTCCTTTCCAGTACACTCCCGCGGCTTTTTGATCCCGTTCCCACCCGAAACTGCTGGCCAGAGAAGTGCTGTCTTCATAAACCATCAAAGGTATTTTACGCTCAGGTTTCCCGCCAAAAAAATTACCAACTAAATCATAAGCTACTTCAGCTACGTTTGCAATCTCCGCAATATGTTCATTATCATACACCGTATATTTTATATCATAATTCCGCGTCTTTAACTCTAAATATGAACCGGCCGCGCGCTTTATACGCCGCGCTGCCCAATAACGCGTAACGCCAGAATGGTTTTTATTAAATAAACCGCATAATATCACTGCCAGCGCCGCCACGCCAATCCATTGTATACTTTCGGCCTGCAACCCCGGCATAGGCTCCCCCTCCATCTTCTCAAAGCCTATTATACTATGGAGCACGCCAAACCTGTATAACAAATAATTACAATTGCTTCAAATATTCACTTACAGACATTCCGGCTATAGCCCCATCTCCTACGGCAGTAGCAATTTGCCGCACGTTTTTGCTCCTGATGTCGCCGGCCGCGAACACCCCTTTCATGGATGTTTCTAACATCTGGTCGCTTGAGGTTTTTAAGTAACCGCCTTCATTATCCAGTAGATTTTCCAGAAACTCACCGGCGGCAACCATTCCCACGCTTACAAATAAGCCTTCCGCATTTATGGTTTCTGTTTCCTGCGTTTTGACATCTTCCAGCACTATGGCGTTCAGCATGTCTCCGCCCCGCAATTCTTTGACGATTTTATCAGTTTTTACGATTATATTCGGTTCTTTTAAAAGCCGGTCAACGGAAGTCTTAGAGGCTCTGAATTCATCACGCCGGTGAATCAGATAAACCTGTGCCGCTATACCGGCTAAGTAAAGCGCTTCTTTAAAAGCGGTTTCTCCTCCCCCTACTACGGCTACCGGCGCATCTTTAAAAAAGGCTCCGTCACAGGTAGCGCAGTACGACACCCCGCGCCCCATAAAATCTTCTTCTTTGGCAAGCCCCATCTTTTTCCTTTTCGCGCCAACCGCTACAATAACTGCCTTTGCTAAATATTCGCTGCCGGCGGTAACAATTTTTTTACCGGTTCCCATATCTTCCAACTGCAAAACCTGCTCATATTTTAATTCAGCTCCAAATCTTTGCGCTTGCCGCCACATGTTTTCAATCAGTTCATCGCCGCTAATCCCAAAAGAAAATCCGGGATAATTATCTATCTGGTCGGTAATCGCAACATTGCCCCCTAAAACAGCGCCTTCCAAAATCAGTGTTCTATGCTGGGCCCTTCCAGTATATATGGCCGCAGCCAGTCCGGCCGGACCGCTGCCTATTATTATCACATCATATTCCTGTTTCAATGTCTTCCCCCTTCTGTGCCACAGCCGCCAACGCTTTTTTTATAATACTTTTATTATATCACCACATAATATTTTGTGTATTACTATCACGCCTGATTTCCTGAAAAAACTTAAATAGCTGTTAAGAAGAGATGAACAAGAGATTAGTTTATAGAACAAGGCGGATAAAAAGCGGATATTTTCAGGTTTTTCGGAAACTCGGAAGAAATGATACAGAAGACAGCGATACCGATATATTTTCCCGGCTATACCTTTAGGGAGCCTTTGATAACCCCCGCCGCACATCTCCGGGCCGAATCTGCACACCGTCAGTTATTAAAAGCCCCCTTTATTAATAACGAATACGAATTACCCGTCTAAAGTATTTATTATAAAAACAGCTCAAACAAAGCCTATCAAAAATATACTACCTGAATTTATATCCCTTCTGTCAGTGCTAAAAAATAAAAATGTATATCTTATAGCTGCCAGTTCAGGATAAGGCGGGCTTTTCTCCAAAAAAATCATCTTAAATACGACAAGCGTTAAGATGATCTGGTGTAATGTCGTTTTTTGCAATATAATTAACTGGTAGATTTTTATCAGGAGGTATGAGGTATGCGTGAAGTTTATGATTTTTTAAAAAATTGCCAGACTTATTATTTGGCCACAACTGAAGGTGACCAGCCGAGGGTCCGTCCGTTCGGAACGGTCAATATTTTTGAGGATAAACTGTACATACAAACTGGTAAATCCAAACAGGTGTCGAAACAGATAGGAGTTAATCCCAAAATAGAAATATGCGCTTTCAACGGTCAGCAATGGATACGTATTCAAGCTGTCGCCGTTGAAGACGACAGGTACGAGCCAAAACAAAGTATGCTGGACGCTTACCCTGATTTGCGGGGTATGTATTCAGCAGATGACGATAATACCCAGGTTTTGTATCTTAAAGATGTTATAGCGGCTATTTCAGAATTTTCCGGAAAAACCAAAATAATTAAATTTTAAATGTTTCGCAGGCTGTTTTTAACGCCGAAAGTCCGTCTTGAAATAAGATTACGCGGGTTTGCAATAAAAAACCCGCCCTTACGCTCAGCCGGTTTGCTTGCGCACGTTTAAAAATTTAGCCGGACATTTAGAAGGGTCTTTGAACCATTTACAGCCGCTTTTACAGCCCAAGCAATAATTTATTTTTTGGTGATTTTGCGCTTTGTGGCACCAATCAGGGTCAACCAGCTGAGCCCGTGCCAAGGATACTAAATCAGCGAATCCATTATCAATAACATAGCCGGCCAGTTCGGGAGTCGTGATTTTATTAACAGCTATTACCGGGATTTTAAGCTCTTTTTTAAACATACCCGCGCTATAAGCAATCCAGCTTAATTTTGAATCAGCCGGATATGCCAAATCAGGCGGCAGGTCATTGTTGAACCCGGCCGAAACATGGACGAAGTCCACTCCCGCTTGTTCAAATATCCGCGCGTAATACAGGCTGTCCCGCAAGGTGTTTTCATTACTGCCCATGCGTACTCCTACAATAAAATCATCCTCAACCAGCTCACGCACAGATTTTATCAGTTCCGCCGGAAAGCGGACGCGGTTTTCCCTGCTGCCGCCATATTCATCATCCCTTTTGTTGACCAGGGGAGACAAAAACTGGCTTATCAGATAACTATGCGCAAAGTGTAATTCCACTCCGTCAAATCCATATTTTTGCGCCCGCAGAGAAGCCTCGGCGAACGCGCGGCAAACATCTTTTATATCCTCAAGACGCATAGGACGCCCGGTAATTTCAATACCCCTGTAACGGGTTTTATACACAGAAGGAGAAAAACGGTCCGCCTCCGGATCGCTGATTGAGCTTAAAAAGCCACAGTGAAATAATTGTATGAACACCTTGGCCCCATATTTATGGCATTCCGCCGCCAGCCTTTGAAAAGCGTCCTGGGAACTGTCATCCCATAAAGCCAGCTGGTGGTAAGATAATCTTCCATAAGGCGCTACCGCCGTAGCTTCCATTATGATTAGACCGGCTCCGCCTTTAGCGATGCCGGTGTAATGAAGCCAATGTTTATCAGTAAGTATTCCTTCCTCAACATTATATCCGGCTATATGCACCGGAGGCATTACAACCCTGTTTTTCAAAACCAGCTTTTTCAAGGGAAAGGGTGAAAACAATTTTCGCATTTATACTTCATCCCAATCAGCATAATTTTCAGCAAATTCGTTCACTAATTTAGCGTTATAAAAAAATATATGGTTTTTTTTTTTAAAACAGCACTACGATAAAAATCGGGTGACGCTGTCAGGATTAACGCAATAAGTAAAAACTTCCTCTTTTTCTATCAGCCCTTTTTTAAATAAATCAATAATACTCATATCCATAGTTATCATGCCCGCGGCACGGCTTTGATTAATTATATTATCTATCTGATAAGTTTTCCCCTCCCGGATCAGGTTCCTGATCGCGCTGTTGGATATCATCACTTCAAACGCCGCTACCATGCCTTTTGCCGGCGAAGGCAGCAATTGCTGGCTGATCACGGCTTTAAGCACAGTTGATAACTGGATGCGGATTTGCTGCTGCTGTTTAGGAGGAAATATATCAATGATGCGGTCGATAGTTTTGGATGCTCCGATGGTATGCAGCGACGAAAGTATTAAATGCCCGGTTTCCGCCGCGGTCAAAGCAACGCTCATGGTTTCAAGATCTCTCATTTCGCCTACTAAAATTACATCCGGAGCCTGCCTCAGAGTAGCTCTCAGGGCTTTGGCGTATGATGTAGTATCGCTGCCTACTTCCCTTTGGTTTACTATGCTGAGGCGATGGCTGTGCAAATATTCAATAGGATCCTCCAAAGTTATTATATGGCTGGCCCGTTTCTGGTTTATAAGGTTTATCAGTGAAGCTAATGTAGTAGATTTTCCGCTTCCGGCAGGGCCAGTCACTAAAATCAGGCCCTGGGTTCTTTTATACAAGTCTATAACTACATCGGGGATTCCCAGATCTTTTATATCCACCAGCTGCAGCTGCACTACTCTAATAACCGCCGCCATCGAATTGCGCTGCCGGAAAACATTGATGCGGAACCGTCCTACTCCAGGAATAGAAAAAGATAAGTCGCAATCGCCGGTGGTTTTAAATTTTTCCAAAGCATGTTCGTCGCCGGTCAAAGTAAATATGTTTTCAATTAAGGCGGCGGTTTCTTTAGGCATTAACCGCTCATCGCTAAAATTTACCATTTCACTGTTTATTTTAAATATTATAGGAGATCCTGAAGTAATAAAAATATCAGAAACCTGCTTCTGAACCGCCTGGGTCAGCATATTTACCACGTCATACATAAAATTAAAGCCTCCGTATCCTCAAAAAAAATGTCATTCCTCGGACTCCAGTGTCCAAAGTTTAAAACTATCTCCCTCAACGTCTATTTGGTTTTGCCATTGCTGCCATCGCAGTATTTTATATAAAAGGGAATCCGCCTGGGAAAGCGGAATCACTCCCAGTTCAATAGCCAGATTATGCGCGTTATTTTCAGCGGAACTGCTAAAATTATGTTCCACAGTTAAACTATAGCCGTCGAATGCCCTTGAGCTAAGAATTTGCCCAATGGTTTCCGGTTGTGTTTGGTACCCTGCCTGCTGCAATATTTGCTGCGCAAACACCAGAAAAATCTGATCCTCCGAATAATAAACCGAACTGACGCCGGCGGAAGCCAATAACGCTTCCAATCCGGCCTGCTGAGCAGCCGCTTCATCACCGGCAACCACAGGCGAGCCGTTAAGATAACTTAAAGTATAATCTTTGGCGGTATGAAGATAATTATCAACTTCCTGTAAAAAAACCGAACCTTGATTGTCTAAATTATAATAAGTAAGTACCCATGATTCTGATTTGTCAGCCAGTTTGAGATCTGCATAAGAAGACATAAGCGAGAGTAATCCGAATGTCAGTAAACAAAATAATATTATTACTATAAAAATGGAAGAACTGCCTTTTTCATTTTTTAGTATTTTCCACAGTGACATCAAAAAATTCCCTTCTTTAGCTTTACTCCGCAAAATAAGTCAGACTTTCAAAACTGCACAACAACTGGGTGTCATTATTTTCTAACATATACGGATAATTGCGGACGACAGACACGGTCGCCTTCAGCAGCCGGCCATAAGACGTCTGGTTACCAGCAGGAGTTATTTCTAACGTTAATGTATAGCCTTTCAACGTTTCTGAAGATACCGGGCTCCATTGTTCATCAAAAAAACATTTCAGCGCGTCATTACCCGCAGCGCCGGCCGGAATTAAACGTGCGTACTCCTTATATACAAAATTGGCTTCCAGCAAATCACTGAGCTCAGGCCCATTGGCTTTATAAGATTCCAGCGCTGTTTGAGCTGCGGCCAGAGCATAATCTTTGTCAAAAACCATGTCTTTTAAACTGGCAGCTTTTATGTACATTTGCATTACAAAAATACTCACAACAGCTAAAATCCCTATAGACATAATTATTTCAACCAAGGTGAATCCGGACTGATTATATTTTAAATTTCTTATTTTTTTTGACATAACGCAAATACAGATTCCTTATTATTTAAATTATTGGCCTTAAACCGTTCTAAACTTTATAAACGTATTTAAGGCGGGCAACTGCGAAT
This sequence comes from Syntrophomonadaceae bacterium, assembly GCA_031270725.1. GTDB lineage: Bacteria > Bacillota > Syntrophomonadia > Syntrophomonadales > Syntrophomonadaceae > JAISDD01. The sequence goes on from JAISWS010000013.1 coordinate 13,305, forward strand.
TAGCAATATTCCAAACCTTAATATTTATTCCCTGGCGATCCTGGGATAATGATAAATCCATGCCGCCGATCGCAACCAAAGAAGTACCATATGCAGGATCAAAATCAATCTCCTGTGGTTTAAAAAGTTCATAAAGATGGCTATCGTATTGATAAATCCAAGTTTCATATACATCATCATCCACGGCCGAACTGATCACCAAAGCGTCGCTGCTTCCATCGATTTTTTCAAGACGTATATCATTTTCCACGTCAGCCTGCCTGACTCTGGTAGATATATAAGACAGGGCAACGCGCAAATTGGAGTGATCTTCGCGTTCATAGAGCATTGTTTCATAGCTTTTGGCGCCTACGGCTACTAAAGTGTAGGTAGTGAGGCCGAACAAGGAAATCAATATCATAACAAACGCGATTTCTATTAAACTATAGCCTTTTTCATTTTTGACTGAATACTTCATTTATAAGACACCATCTTCTCAAGGATTCATTCTTCTTCATCAAACGCGGTCAATACTCTGATTTCCGGTAATAAGTTAGAGCCATCATAGCGATAGTGTACGAAATAGCGGTCATGATCATAAGAAATTCCATAATGGTCTTCCAGATAATTCACTTGATTGGGATAGCTTCCTTCCAACGCATAACACTGTATGGCCGCTTTCTTTATAGCTTTCTCTATGTTCTGCGTTTGAGTGGCTGTATCATTAACCGAACTATTTCCAAATTTCACAACAATAAATATATTGGCTAACACAATAATTCCAAAAGCAATCATTGCAATCAATGCCGTTTTATTACCCCGCATCTGTACCACCTTCTTCCGCCCGCATTTCTTGCTCTTCTAGCCTATAGAAGACATGATATTAATCAAAGGCAACATTATTGATATTAATATTATCCCAACTATTATTGACAATACTACCACCAAAGCCGGTTCTACAACAGAAGTCGCTCTTTTTAAAGCAATATTCACTTCGTTTTCATAAATACCGGACAAGCGGTACAGCATAACATCCAATTCTCCTGTTTTTTGAGCCAGCCCCAGCATACGGGTAAAGAGTTTTGGAAAACTGCCTGATTCATACAGCGCTTCATGTAAACTCCGCCCTTGTTGTATAAGGTCAATACAGATCCGTATTTTCTGCTGCATGTAATTATTGTCTATGATAGTTTTCGACAATTCCAAGGCCGAATCAATATTGATTCCGGCTTCCATCATAAACGCCATGGCGTTAGCAAACCTTTCCGTATATATTTTCTGATAAATAGGCTTAAACACTGGCAGAGTAACTTTGATACGCTCAAAAAAACTCCGGCCCGCATTGGTCGCTTTCCACATTTTCCCCGCTACAAATAAAACTATGAGCAGTAAAATTATCAATATTCCATTATGATTTAAAAAATTACTGACCGACATAATCACTTTTACAGAGCCAGGCATCTCACTCCCCAATGAAATGAGAATGTTTTCAAACAGCGGCAATACTTTAGCAATCAGCAGCAAAACCACTAAAGACATCATAACAATCAATGTCAGCGGATAGGTTACAGCATTCTGTATACGCTGTTTCAAAGCCAGTTCCCGGGAATAAAATTTAGCTAAAGAATCCAGGATGTCATCCATTTTTCCGCTGGTTTCGCCAATTTCAACCATACTTACCATGTATCCGGGGAAGGAACCGCTTTTACCTAAAGCGCTGTGGAAATATTCATGTTCCTGGACATGCTGGTTCACCTTTAGCAAAGCAGCTTCTAAAGGTGAACCTTTTACGTCTTCAGACAGATATTCCAATCCTTCTTCCAATGGTACCCCAGCTCTTAAAAACAATGCCATCTGCGAGCAAAAAGTTACTAATTCTTTGGGCTGAAGTTTTACTGATCGGTTTTTTTTATTTAGTTCTTCATCTGACATTTAGTTTAAACCCCCTGTGTTTAATAAAAATCGGTAGCACGGTAGTTACTGCCGTTTCCTATAAAAGAACTCATCACTCCTCCGCTGCTGGAAGCGGCGGCGAATGTAGCGTCCATTCTGGACCAGTCATTGCTTCCAATGGGAACTTCACCGCGAACTTTTACCCAACCGGCAGTCGTTATATATACTTCATTCCAAGCGTGATAAATGTTTTTCGGCGCTACATACCCAAATACCATTCTGGTCGGTATACCTTGCGAACGAAGCATGGAAGCCATTACCGCTGAATAATCAAAACAAATTCCCTGCCCGCTGGTATACACTGCATCAATTTCCGGAACATAAGTTGTTACCGTGCCGGAAGTGATTTGTGAAGCTAACGTGTGGTTGTACTTGATCGTTTCTACCACATTAGCATAAACATCTTCAAGTTTTAATAAATCGTTGCTGGCACCGGCAGTTATGTTTTTAGCGGCGCCGGTAGTCTTAGGGGCATGTTCGTAATCTATCAGCATGTGGGATATTTTATACGGCGCCATAGGGTCGCTTATACTGGCTGTCACATCCGCGCTTTCCAAAGTCGCGTATTTATTACCCTCAATATTTTCCAAAACTTTCACGCTGTAGGCCCCGTTCCCCATTTGTAACGGCAATTTGTACTCTTCTCTGGTGTCAACGGCATAAGTATACGATTTATCTCCTTTAGTAATTTTTACCCGCAGTTTTTTGCTGGTTGATTTCGTAATTTTAACAGAAACATATCCTCTGTCCGCAGTGCCGGTATTTAAAACAACCCCTTCAGCTGCTGACAGCGCCGAACCGTTAACCGTTATAAAAAATATGGATATTAACAATATTGCTAATATATTACGCTTCTTTTTTACTTTCCTCATTAATTATACCTCCTTTAAATAACAATTGTAACTACTCTGACTGATAGAAATATAAAAATGCTCCTTATTCCAGTTGTTGGATAAGAAGCACTTTTAAGCACTACCCCTTATTTGCAACTGGCTACCACTCCTTTCGGCACAGGCCCTATAGCTTTGCGTCACCACTTTTCAATGGCTTTGCCTAACCTAGCTTTATATTCTTTGATTAATTTATCGGCAATCCCTTAAAGAATATTTAGTGTCTTATCCGCTATAATATATAATTTTAACTGTTTATCTGCTTATTAGCAATAATTTTTAATTATTTCGCTATAATTTAAAAATTTATATAAAATATTAAACAGTTGAGGCCGACATCATATGCAATGTGCGTTATACTAGTATATAATAATCGTAAGATATGCGAGGAACTTTAAATGTTTAACGTCTTAGACTACGCTATTTTAATAATAGTTTTTCTCAGCATGATACAAGGATGGAGGACCGGTTTGATAAGATCAGCCGGCAATTTGTTTATTTTGCTGGCCGCTATACTTTTAGCTTTATTATACGCTGACGACCTAAATATTTATTTAGAGCAAAATTTTGCTTTCGAAACCAAAATCGACCAATGGCTGATGAGCAAACTTCCTGTATTGGTTTTCAATAACGGATTTAATGAGCCTGGGCTTGTCAATGAAAATTTATTGACTGCGGCTAATATTAATTTGACCTCGCTGGTCAGTACGGCTGCCGCTTTCTTAATTATACTGGCGGCTGTTTACATAGCCGGGCACATATTATTTAAATTATTAAACAGCACTGCTTCAGAAGGGTCGTTAAAAATAGTAAATGGATTCCTGGGTATGTTGTTTCACGCGGTTAAAATACTGTTGATAATTATTGTGGTTATCGGGCTTATATATGAGCCGCTACACTCAGGAGAACAGATCGGAATTCATTTAGGTGGCAAAATAACTTCTTTAGTGGATGCTTCGTGGAGCGGCCAATACCTTATTCCTTTGTTTTTGCAGCTGAAGTTTTGGATTATTAATACAGTATAGAAAATGCCACATTCAGAAAAATTATTTTATAGATCCGGCGTTTTCCAGAGCGCTGAATCTGTTTAGGTGCCATGCAAATGTGTAAAATAAAAATAATTTATTTAATTTAAGGAGGAAATTGTGGGTACGCAAGATGAAAGTAAGAACAAAAACGCCTGGTCTAAAATGGATGATGCAGATATACGCTGTGCCATGGAATTTGCCAAAGGATACATCTCTTTTTTAAATACCGCCAAAACAGAAAGAGAAACGGCAGATTATATCGCGGCGCAAGCTAAACAAGCAGGATTTAAGGATTTTGAGGCCATGGGAACTATAAAACCCGGCGATAAGTTTTTTATGACCAAAAATAACAAGGTAACGGCGCTGATAATTGCAGGGAAAGAACCGCCGCAAAAAGGCTTTAATCTGGTAGTTTCACACATAGATTCCCCCCGCCTGGATTTAAAAGCGCATCCTTTGTATGAAGCAGACGGAATGGCGTTACTTAAAACGCATTATTACGGCGGTATTAAAAAATATCAATGGGTCGCCATACCCCTAGCTTTGCACGGAGTAGTCGTGAAAAAAACTGGAGAAATCATTACCGTTAAACTGGGTGAAAAAGAGGATGAATTAGGTTTTACCATTACCGACCTTTTACCTCACCTGGGGAAAGATCAGATGGACAAAAAAATGTCTGAAGCTATAAAAGGCGAAGACCTGAATATATTAGTAGGCAGCCGCCCGCTGACAGACGACGAAAAGGAACCTATCAAGCGCAGCGTTTTAAATCTTCTGAAAGAAGAATACGGCATAGATGAAGACGACTTTGTCAGCGCTGAAATAGAAGCAGTCCCCGCTTTTCCGGCTCGTGAAATTGGCTTTGACCGGAGCATGGTGGGGGCGTATGGCCAAGACGACAGAGTAAGCGCCTATGCTTCTTGCCGTGCTATTCTGGACTGTAAAGCCGCCGAGCGTACATCCATATGCCTTTGCGCAGATAAAGAAGAAATTGGGAGCGCCGGTAATACCGGCTTGCAGTCTTTGATCATCGAAAATATTGTGTCGCAGTTGCTGCATAAGCAAAACATTCCGGATTACTACACCCTAAGAAAATGTTTGGAGTCCTCTTATGCTTTATCAGCCGACGTTAACGCAGCTGTTGACCCTACTTATCCACAAGTTTTTGAAAAAATGAACAATAGTTTTTTAGGACATGGAGTAGTCCTGACTAAATTTACAGGTTCCCGGGGCAAATATGATTCAAACGACAGTAATCCGGAATTCGTAGCTAAGATAAGAAGTTTGTTTGACCAGAACAGGATTGCCTGGCAGGTCGGGGAATTAGGTAAAGTAGATATTGGCGGAGGCGGAACAGTCGCTCAATATTTGGCGCGATATGGAATGGAAGTAATAGATTGCGGCGTCGCTTTGTTAAGTATGCATTCTCCTTTTGAGATCTCCAGCAAAGCCGACTTGTATATGTCTTATAAAGCGTATAAATGTTTTTTTGAGCTGAATTCTTAAAAGGGAGCCTCTAACAACTGATGGTGTGCAGAGCCGGCCTGAAATTTGCCGCTATTCACAGTCGAAAAACGCAGTCATATCCCCCCCTACGGGGATAACATGTTCGCTCACCGCTCACGAATTAAGGAGACTGGCGGCATGGCGAGGCTTTTCGGCAAAGAAGCACGGTTGTAAATTTCAGATGTTACTGACTACTAGTTTAACCGCAACAGCCAGCGTTTTTGGCCTGAACAAATCCCCAAAGGTTGCGGCAATCAGGCTGAAACGCTTGCTGCAGCTTCAGCTGAGAGGATGACAGATGACAATGGAACGCAAAGTTTTTAATTTGGGAGACAGAGTGAAAATGAAAAAACCGCATCCCTGCGGCAGTTATCATTGGCTGGTTGTCCGCATGGGAGCGGACATTAAAATCAAATGTGAACAGTGCGGGCACCTTGTTATGCTGCCTCGTCTGGAATTTGAAAAACGCTTGCACAAAGTTGATAATATATAAAACAGTACCGTACTAAATTAACATATTAGCGCTCATAAGTTCTGTAAAATTTTTTAATTATACTTTCCAACCATTTCTTCTATTTTATATCCTGTTTCATTCCCAATAATCTTTAGGACTGTGCTGTCAAGGGCATTTCGGATGTTTTTTACTCTTGATTTACCTTGATTTACTCTTGATTACCGTGTGTATTCAATAGCGGATCAGAGATTACCGTGTGTATTCAATACTCAATTCACCATTACTCAATTACTCAATAGCTGGCTATTGACATTCTGTTCCCATTGGAGTATTATAATGGTCGATGTTTGGAGGTTGGCGATATGCGACGCGAAACTTGCGGGAATTTCATAAAGCAAATCCACGACGCAGTAGGCAGGCGCGTAAACAATATGTTGCGCGAGAATGGCCTGACATTTACGCAGATACGCGTCCTTATGGAGTTAGGCGAGCATAACGGAGAACCCGTGTCGCTGAAAGAGTTGGAGCGTCTTTTTTATGTCGCTCAGCCGACGGTCGTTGGGATAGTTCGGCGGCTTGAGGCAAAAGGGCTTGTGGAAGGCTTTACTTCGCCGGATGACAACCGGGTGAAACTGGTAGGACTCACAGAATTCGGACGACAATTCCGTGAAATGAACGCACGGGCGATTGATGAAATGGAAAACCGCCTGACATCTGCTCTGACCGAGTCCGAACGGCTCGAATTTCTGCGTATGCTCCGCACTGTCCACGAAAGTATAAAATAACAGCGCATTACACGGCGATGGCAAGGGTGAAGTACGACCAACACGATAGCCTGCTATCAATATCACACTATTGTAATAGGAGAGACTTATGAATGTAAAAACAAAGTACACCGGTATAGAGCTTATGGGAAAAGCGCCGGTGGGAATGGCGATTATCCGGCTTGCGTTGCCGATGGTCGCGGCAATGCTCGCGCAGTCCATCTACAATATGACCGATATGTTCTTTATCGGACAGACAAAGGATCCAAACATGGTCGCGGCGGTTTCGCTTGCGTTCCCGCTGTTTATGCTGTCGCAAGCGCTGGGCAACATTTTTGCCACGGGCGGTTCAAGCTATATTTCGCGTATGCTTGGCGCGGGGGAACGGGGGGAGGTTCGCAAAACCTCGGCGGTGTCGTTCTACCTCTCATTCGGCACCGGGTTGCTCCTGACCGGTTCGCTTTGGATTTTCAAGACGCCCGTGCTTCGTTTAATCGGTGCGAGCGACGCGACGTTCGCTTATACGGACGATTACTTCTCCGTTGTTGTCTTGTTTATGGCGTTCGC
>JAISWS010000217.1 GCA_031270725.1 Syntrophomonadaceae bacterium
TGCTGTAGCCATAAACTCGATGTAGACTAAAAAATAAGCGGGAGTTCAGGTTTATGCACTGAACTTGATGAGCCAAATTCTTTGGGAAGCGCTTTCCATTGTATCCCTGTTCTTAGCACATAGAATATTGCCTCTAATACACGTCTGGGATCCATTGGCTTTTGCCCGCCTCCAGGCGCTCGCTTGTATTCTTTCCCTTCTTCCCTTGTTGGTTTTGGTATTAGTCCCTTTACTGCTTCCCAAAACGTTTCTGTTATTTTCCATGATTTTTCTTGTTTCATTTTGTATCCATCCCTTTTTATTTTATATTATTTATCGCCATTCTGCACAATAAACTTTAATTAAGGATAGGCTCTAAGTCTCCGTAAGGCTTTTAGCCACTTCTAGTTTACGGAACTGTCAAAGACCCGAAGCTATGCCATAATTTACATTATAATACTTCGTATTTTGTCGAAAATTCCTATTGACAAAAAAAAGTTTTTCGATTATTGTTTTTAACAAATTGAAAAATTATTTTGTTTTAATTAAGCAGTTGAAAGAGTTAATCGTCGGTGGGTCGCGTTAACTTCGGACAATGAACATATCGAAACCTTTATGTAGCGTGACTCTGGTAATTGAAAAAAATGAGAACCCGCGAAAGGGCGAAGCTATGTCTTGAGTTTGGGATCACATAAATTCTTAAGGAAGGGTTTTTATAAGTAATCTTGGAACTAACTGTATGAAGACGGATTAATGAAGATGAAATGTGAAATGGTTAATCTGCTAAAATCCGTTATACAGCGTCGTTTATCCGGAAGTAAAATAAGCAGAGTACTAATGAAGGAGTAAAGAAGTGTTTTGGTATGTTTTATTTGTAAAAACGGGTTACGAGGATAAAGTGGTTAATGAGATAAATAAGACATGGAAAGGGAAAGTTGGAGAATTACGACCTTTCGTACCGAAACGTGACAGTAAATTCAGGAAAGCGGATAAGGTGATTTTAGAGAAATGTCGCTTATTCCTCGGTTACATATTTATTGAAACAGAAATCGCGGAGGCAAAATTTGCCGCAAGTACGTATTCATTAATAACACATTCCGAACACGCATTGAAACTTTTGCGGTACGGTCAAAGTAATACACGTTTTACGTTTGAAATGAAAGAGGAAGAGTGGCAGGCTTTTTTGAGGCTTTATAATGACCACGATTGTGTTGATATGTCACAAGGGTTTATTGTGGGTGGTCGGATTACAATAACCAATGGCCCGATGTTAGGTTTTGAAAGCCATATTAAAGAAAATAAACAGGCACAAGATGGAGGCGATAATAGAGATGGAAATTATGGGCGATAGACGCGAAGTAACTGTTGGGTTGGAAATTCTGGAGAAAACCTGAGGAAGGGTGTCAGGCGCTTCTTAAATTTTATAACGAGTTTGTAAGCGTAAGAGAAAGATTAGATTAAAGAAGCGCATGTATAAAATGCGGCTTCTTTTTTTATTGCGGTCTCATAATGAGGGCCTCCGCGCGGCGGGACTGGATAACCAACTGACCTCATTAGAAAAACAGCCTACCTTAAAGGCTAAAAACAAAAGGTTTTGTGACAAATTCACACGGCGGCTGATGAGCTTGTGAATATCTCAGCAGGTGAGCTCTAGCCTAAAGGCGGCTTGTCGAGGTGAGCAATGTTGAATTTGTTTTTTAAGCCTGTATTTGGCTTTCTTTCAAGGGTTAATTAACATAGCTGCGGAACTTTTTACGCGATATGGTTCGTATGTCGCGCCGCGCAAAAAGCGTCGGCTTCGGTTTCGCGCCTGTTTTGTTAACAGGTCAGTTATGTTCTTTGTTTCTGTCATTGACAAGATTAACCCGCTGACGCGGTCAAGGCCGCGTCAGCTATTTATACTTCTTAGCGCTTTGATTTTTCCATAAGTAGAAAATCTGTATGTTAAAATATACCGATTATATTGCTGTTGCAAAAATTATCCGAAAGCGCAAGTTGCAGCAAAATCAGGAGGAAGAGCGCAGTGGTATAAGGAAAACTCATTATCTCTAGTACAGCATTGCACAGATAACACTTAATTCCGGTGGTCAGATAGGTTCCGTATATACCTTGACCAATGGATGGGATAAAATTTAATTTATTAAGCGTCTTTAAAGCAATGCTGTACTAGTTCCCGCACTCTTTTCCTTCCACAATTCTTTTCGGGATAGTAATTTTTAGAACTTTCGCGATGTCATGCATAGCTTTAAGCGGTTCTTTAACAATTATCTCATCGCCGTATACCTTACATTTGAGATTGCGAAAGGAGAGGAGCGCATTGCCAGCGTTGTACTTTGTGGCCTTTAGCTTGTCATTCAAGTAGAGGTACACCAACGATGAAATAAAAACGAGCATAAGGTGGCCGCGCAGAGTTTCTTCGCCGTGTACCCTCAACGGAAGCAAGTCGACCTCGTTTTTGCTCACATCAAAAATCTGCTCTACCGCTTGTCTGGTGTAGTAGAGAGGCAATATCTCCGCTGGTTCCACCATTTCGGAGCAGATTAAGATGAAGAAGCCATGCCCATGTGCCTTTTTGCGTCTATCTTCAATGCTGGTTCCGTCCTCTATCGCGCCCAACGTGTACTTTTTCTATTCCTGATGTCTCCGGTCATGATCCACAGCCACATATGCGTGTCCTTCCTTGCCGCGGGGCAGGGGAACGGTAACCCGCACTATGCCGACAAGCCTGCCTCCGTATTTAACGACGCTAACGGCGTCCAGTGCTTTGGACTGATGTTCCTCAAGAAGCTGCTTGTACAGTTTCCTGTTGGGAGCGAGCTTGGTCAAGAATGGTATGCCTGCATCGCACATGGCCTCGACATTCTTGTCGGAATAATATCCGGCATCCAATACCGCCATGCCGATGTCCACATGCATCGCCTGCAATTCCAGGATCGTCGTCTGCAATGTACTGACATCTGGTACGTTTCCTGGATTATAACGGAAGAAGAGGGGCTTCCCGCCCTGCTTATCGACAACAAGCAAAAGCCGTGTCTCCTCGCTGATCACGCCGTTGTGGTTGTTGACCGCTGTCAGGTATGTGTCGATGCTGTTTGGAAGCCCAGTGCTGTCGACCAATATTCCCACTTTCCTGTCTTTTGGAATTTCGGCTCTTAGATAAGCTGTGAAAAAACGCCTGAATACGGCCTCGTTGCCAAGCTCCTTAAGCAGGCCGCTGACCCTCTGGGATGTCAGTTGTGCGTTTGAAAACAAGACTTTTGCGTACGAACCTTCCAGCCACTCGCTCGCCATGCTGTATCCACCGCGCTCTTGAATCCTGTAGAACAGTAGCGCAAGCAGACTGTCGGTGCGCTTTGGGCATAGTCTGCGCAAAATATCAATCAGTTCCATTTTTTGAAGCGTTTGCCATAAAAGGTAGGCGGGACCAAAGTCGAGAATAAGATTCTCCTCTGGTGGGGGCGGTCCCGATTTTGCCTTGTTGAAGTCGCTGTCTTCGAATCCGCCGTCGACAGTGTATCTGAAATACCCGCGTTTCCTGCTGTAAAAAATGCCCTTTTCAAGGTCAACGACTTTCCCAAGGTAGACAGGATCGTTGATTTTCCGTCCATCCTTCCTCTGCGGGGTATAGACCTCTGCGTAACTGGTTCCTTTCTTGCTGGATACGTGTATATGGCTTACCATTGGGAGCCTCCGTGGAAGTAATTATTACTTCCACATTATGCTCCTTTTCTTTCCCTACGTCAAGATTTTTATGAGCGTTGAACTCTCAAACTGTGCTATTTCACCGGTTCCTGCAATTTGCCCTCCTTCAAATAACTCTCAATCTCCTTGTGGAAGGAAAATCCCCTGGGAACTAGAGATTATTAAAGAGTTGAACCTTCGGAAATAATGGTGTCGAGACTCGCGATGGCTTGGACGGATGAATTAGAAATGCACCGGTGAATGGTTGCTTTAAAATCATCAAAAGTACTGTAGTAGGCGGCATTGAGAACTTCGGTTTTGACATGCTTCCAAAACCGTTCAATCAAATTTAAGTTTGGAGAATAAGGCGGCAAAAATAAGAGTTTGATTCCAAGCTGGTCCGCGCACAAGACGTTACGGCGTTGTAATGCTGATAGCGAGCGTTGTCAAGTAACTCTATGTACACTGTTTTACCGACGTATTCTACTGTCAGTTTCTTCAGCATGGCCATAATCTCCGTGCCAGTGATATAGGCGTCATTTTCCACAGTTGCTATTTTTGTCGCAAAATCCAGTGCGCCAAGGACGTTATGCCGAATCCTACCGCTAAATGTCTTGACAGTGCACCTGACTTTGACGACGTATATATAGCGCCAGGCGTGGGAATGCCATACATGAAATGGGAGACGTCTAAAAAAGCAAAAACCGCTTCACCGGCTTTTGCACGGTGTATAAGCGGTAGCAGCGTATCAAAATAAAAGTTGCGTTGCGCAGCTGGATTTGCCTTCGCAGGCAAAGCGGCGCACTGGAGCTTTTGATTATATGCTTATGTTTACTTATTTGTCAAAATCTTTTGGTGGAATATCTCGTGATCAATTTGTGAAATACTTATGTGATGCAGGAATTCCTGCCATTAGATCATACCGTCCATTATATCAAACACCTGTTTTTCAGAAAATACCGAAATCTTCTTGGGGTGTAACTAAAAATTATTGGTATATTTTTTTACATCACGGCAGTAATCTGATAAAATGATGCCAAGCTTGAAGGGAGGCGTCATCAAATGAACGAATCAAATCTAGACGATTTCAATATGGAACTATACTCGTCCACGAAAACATATACGGGAGCTAAGCGACCGCTTGTTTTCTAGGGTTACTGGTTGTAAA
>JAISWS010000169.1 GCA_031270725.1 Syntrophomonadaceae bacterium
TACGGGGCGGGGACAGAGAGCCCCAGACGCTCAAACCAATCGTTCGACGCTTTTTTGGAAGATGAAAGGCGGTAAGCGTTTTGGTCAAAAACCAGCGGGGTTTGGGTAATTTTCGCGTAATCAGCGATTTTATCCAGCACGGATTTATCTTCAACGGCGGGAATGATAACATCGGCTTTTTGAAACACGGGCAGCATTTCCGGTTCCGCGAATATATCCTCCTGAATATGCTCGTTTACCAGGCCGCCGGCCGGAATAGCCGGGCGTTTGTCGACCAGGACGGAATAGTACCCGGCTTTTTGGGCGAGATAAGCTATTTCGGTTCCCTGTAATTTTCCGCCGACGATTAAAACTTTGATCATATTCGCGCGTCCTTTGTTTTCTTTTAGGGGATTACGGGATTTTTTTCGCTTTCACCCAGTCTTTGTATTCGTCGGCGCTGGCTTCTTCCAGACCGCACTTACGCAGCGTATACTGTATTCCCTCGACGGTTCTAAGACCTTCGTCAATATCGCTGTAAGCGCGGGCGACGCCGTTATATCCCTTTCCGGGCGGAATAATAGAAGTAATTACATTAGCGCCTGAATTTAACCGTTTTTCCAGCCCTTTCAAACCGTCAATGTCCAGGGAAGCCGGAACCAAGAGCCGAGGAAACAAGAGGCGCATAACGGCAATGGTCAAAAGTTCAGCGGTACAGTCATAATCAGCCTCACATTCCATAGGGGTGCCCGCCTGCGGAATAAAGGTCATAATTCTTACCTGAGCGGCGTCCAGGCTTTTCATCGCGTCCAGAGAATTAATAATATCCGCGACGCTGTTTCCTATACCGTTTAGAATACCTTCTTCCACAAGCATCCCCTGGCTTTGAGCGTATTTTTTTAGCCGGTATCTTTTTTGATAATCCTGGCTGACCCTTATTTTATTAAACAATAGTTCGTTATGGGTTTCCTGATATAAAGCCAGCCATTCAGCCCCCGCCGCCGCCAGCCGGTCAATAATCCCACTTTCAACTAATCCGGGCGACACCATAATGGTAAGGCCGGTGGCCTCTTTGACCTTTTTCACTATGTTTATCAGTTTTTCAGGGTGCTGAAGATAAAAATTATCCTCGCCCATTGTTAAATCTATCAGATGTACGCCGGCGTTTTTCAAATCCGCCGCCGTTTCCAGTATTTGTTCCAATGATTTTCTGTAGCGGGGCGGCTGCCGGTTGGATTTTCTGTAATAGCAAAACAGACAGTCGTTCCGGCAGTAGGTAGAAAAATACACGAATCCGTACAGGAATACTTTGCCGCCAAAAAACATTTTTCTCATCGCGCGGGCGCCGGCAAATATTTTATCTGTGCTTCGCGGATCCCGCCGGGTGAGCAAAAACCCTATTTCCGGGCCGGATAATTCCGTTTTCGCCCATATTTTCGCCAATATTTCATCTACGCTCATTTTTATCACCTTAATGTAATTTGGTGGATAACGGGTAAATCTAATTTTCGCGCGTAAAGACAGCTGTGGCCGACAAATTTAAAGTCTTTTTGAGACGCGCGGTCAAAAAGCAAGCCGCGGTAGTCTTTATCCAGGTCAACCCTGTACGGAGCGGCGGATATAAAACCGGCTTTTTGCAAGGAAACAGAAGTTTTGCCGCAAATATGGACGACGGCTGAATCCAGATAGGGTTCTATTTTTTTCAGATAAGAGTAAGAGTAAAAGCCGCAGTATTCTTTATAAAATTTTTCCCCTACCAGCTCTATAGCCCCTTCCGCATCTGCAAAAGAGATGATGTCAACACGTCTCTTCAAAGCCTCAATGGTATATTCCGCCGCGGCTTCCGTAACGTCGCGTAGCGTACTCAGAAGCAATTCTTTATTTTTTTTGAAAGCGGGGTAAAGTTTCATGGGATTAATTAAAGCGGCCAGTATAGAAAAAGGGCCGGTCGTCTTTAAGGCTACGCGTTTACTGGCATTATCAGCTATAAATCCCAAGAGTTCCCGGATCATGGGTTGCCCGGAAATGGATTTATTAAGCCGGGCTTCAGTTATGGAATTAAACACATAATCAGGAAAAAGAATACCGTTGCCGCTGATTTCTATTTTGCCGACCAATGCCGCCGCTTCCAGCTTTGGTATCGCGGGCAGGATTAAATAGCCGGCCGTAAAAGGTTCCGGCGCCGCTTCCGTAATTTTATGGCCGCGGGCGGCGTCCGGAAGCGTACCAATGCTTACGGCCCTGGAGGTTAAGTGCCCGCTATCGTAATCAGGGCAGGTCCATTCGTATGATTGGTTAATAGTAAAACAATCACGCTCATGGGGAATGGCCGTAGCCTGAGCGAGCATCACCCGATAATCCGGATTTAAGGCTGTTTCCACGACTTCAACCGATTGAGCGATTTTTTCGGCCTCTTTTCTTTTCCCGATGTCCAAAAGCGCCATTTTAGCGCCTGAAACGGCCGCGTTGCCCACGGTTTGCACCTGGCTTAATTGGCAGTCCGGATATAAACCTATATTTAAAGCGCTTTGAGGGTCGATTCGGCTGCCGAAAGCCCCGGCCAAAATAATTCCGCCGATCTTTTCCAGCCCGCACAGGCTCATCAATGATTTAGCGCCGGCATAGATGGCGGCTTTAGCCAGCTGAACCTCTCTTACGTCTTCCCGGGTAACTACGATATCTTCACGCGGTCCGGCCTGGTTAAAATATAAAACATATTCCATAATACCCTGGGCATTTTTCCGGATTCGCCCGGAAACGGCGTTTTCAGAAAAACTCCCGCTGGGTTCGATTATTCCGGTAATAGCCATTTGAGCCACCGCGTCAATGATACCCGAACCGCAAATACCTGCCGGGGGCAGTTGGTTTCCGCCGATAATCCCCAAAGCGGGCTCTAAGGTAAGCGGATCTATGGCAACGGTCTCAACCGCGCCAGCGGACGCCGGTATGCCGCATTTTATCCGCGCGCCTTCTAAAGCCGGGCCGGCGGCGCGGGAAGCAGCGTATATTTTGTCGCGGTTACCAAGAAATATTCCGCTGTTAACGCCTATGTCAATGAGCATCGTCGTATTATCCCGTTTATAAATTTCTTCCGAAATAAGGGTGGCTACATTATCGGAACCGATGAAACCGCCTTCCGCCGCTAAGCAATGTATATTGCCGCCGGGTAAAATATCCAGGCGGAGCTCTCTGGCGCTGATGTCCAAAGCTTCTTTGGCAGCGGGGATAAAAGGGGCGGAGCCGACGCGATCCGGAGAAAAGCCTAAAGCGATATGTCGCGTGACCGTGTCGCAAACCAGTACCATTTCCGCTATTTGTTCTTTAACCAGCCCTTCCTTAGCCCGCAGTTCTCCCAGTAAAGCGTTGATACTGCCGAGCAGGGCGGATCGCGGTTCTTCCAGCCCGCTTCCATTTTCCGCGCTGTAAGCGTTTCTTGGCCATACGCCGTCCCCGAAATGGATTTGAGGATTTAACATGGAAGCGGTTTGTTTTATTTCCCCGTCTGTCAGATCGCACAGATAAGCGGCGACGGTAGTGGTTCCCGCGTCAACGGCGACTCCATAAACGCGCTTGTCGTCCGGCGCTGTGAGGTTGATGATTTTTTGGCCGTATAATATTACGGCGTTTACTTTCCAGTGATTGCTCCTTAATACGGAAGGCAGCCGCCGCGATACCAGCGAATCTATTTCCAGATCGCCTCTTAAATGCTCATAGGCGCGGCTTAAAGCCGATTTCAGCCGTGAAAAATCGTCCTCCTTATTTTGCGGGTCGGGAGGGGATAATTCAACAGGATATAATTTAACCGCCGGATTTAGCATTATAGAAATCCCCCTGTCTTTTTCGGTAATAACGGATTGCTTCAGCTTATGGCCAGGCCGGCTTTTATTTCATCGGCGCCGCGGGCCAGACGGTAATCATGGGCTAATTCTTTTCTTCCGCGTTAAGCGAATTTTTTTCTGTTCCGCTTATGGGCGTCAAACGTCCGGTAAAGGAAATAACCCTGTATTCCCACCAGGCCGGTCAGAATTTTCACTTTGCGCTTGCCGCGCGTTTTGGGCGGGCCTCGGGATAATATTCTTTCTATGGGTTGCGGCCTATAGATTACGGCGGCTTCCTGAGCCGCGCGTAAAATGGTTTTCGCCTGTGTCCAGCTTCCGCCGTTTTGTTCACGGGCCAAAATATATTTTAATCATACGCCCCTTTAAAAAATCAGCGGATAAAAAGAGGAATGAGTTCAGCGAAGTACCCGCGTATTTTCCGTAAACAAAGAGATACAAAGGCCGGCATTGATTTATTCAGCGATTTCAGCGATAAGGTTAATTTCCCGCTTAACCTGCTGAATATGACGTAAACCTCCGGCGGACGCGTCCGGCGCGCTAAAGGCCGTACCGGACATAACTTACCCATATTATAATACACCTTGAAAAATAAACAACATCGTAATTATTTTATGGCGAAGAGTCCCGGTGTCGCACCCGGCTGTACGGATTTAGAGTCCGCATAATCACTGCGATTTACCCTCCGTATGATTAAAAGGTTCTCCTGCTCGGAAAGAGCGGAAAAGATGTTATTTATCCCAGTAAGTAAGCCCCAAATCAGTCAGTATTTTTACGGCCTCGTCATAAACCGCCACATATTCTTCTGTGGGGACAAGTTTTCTGACATCGT
>JAISWS010000176.1 GCA_031270725.1 Syntrophomonadaceae bacterium
CTATGGGTTGCGTCGCCTGCCACAGCCTGCGGAAAACTTTCGGCTATCACGCGTGGCGGGCCGGCGTACCGCCGGTTATGCTGATGGATATTTATAACCATTCGTCTTTTGAGATTACCAGGCGTTACCTCGGCATTTCACAGGACGACCGGGATAAGGTCTATCTCGCTATGGCCTTGTTTTAACTCATAAAACAAAATAGCGGTAAACAGGCGGGAGTGTCCCTCCCGTCCCGCTGTTTCATAAAGTCAGCCGGAGTATTCGGGGATGGACTAATCCGGATTCAGGGAGTCCCCACCGCCGCCGCTAAGCGCCGCCGCGCCCGTCGGCCAGGTTTTCGCCGTTACGGAATCATCAGGGGTAAAAGAACATTTTCCGGCTTATGTATTGACTTATAGAAGCCAAAGGCATAAAATTCATAATTGTATACGCGAGATTTTTTGTCATTTCTTTGTCATTTTTTTTGTCATTTTTTTTGTCATTTACTGAATACTGGAGGTGTGGCTGAATGACGTTTAAAAATAGCAATAATCACAGCGGCGCGCCGTCATCGGATAAAAATGCAAATCGTACCGAAGCGATCGGTACCGGCAGCATAAACAGTTTATTGTGGACATTTTCCGTACCCGCCATTGTCGGTATGCTGGCCAACGCTTCATATGTGATAATCAACAGGATTTTTATCGGTCACGCCGTTGGAGGCATTGCCATCGCCGCCATTACTTTGACTTTTCCCATTTTTATTATTTTTATGGCTCTGGTAATGTTAATCGGAGTGGGGGCTACCACATTGATCTCCATACGTCTGGGGCAGCAAAAAGTCGGCGAAGCCGAGGCCATTATGGGAAACGCCCTGAGCCTTCTGCTCCTGGTACCCACGGTTTGCTGCGTCTGCATGTATTTTTATATAGAACCCTTATTAATTATTATAGGCGCGAACGAGTCTACGCTTCCGTACTCGACAGATTACCTGAAAGTCTTGATGCCCAGTATGATCCTAATGTCCGTGAGTATGGGTATGAACAATATTATCCGCGCTGAAGGCAATCCGGTTACCGCGATGCTCACACAGCTATTCGGCGGAATCGTCAACATATTCTTTAATTATATTTTTGTCATGCGTTTGGGCTGGGGAGTGCAGGGCGCCGCCTTAGGCTCGGCAATGGGACAGGTTTTCGCGGTTGTCTGGGTTATGTCCTATTTTTTCAGGCCCAATCATTCTTATTTGAAAATCCGCTTCCGTAATTTGTTTATAAAAATTAATCATGTACGCGGCATCGTCGCTATCGGTTTCGCGCCTTTCATCATGCAAATTACCACCAGTATCCAACAATTCATTCTGAACCGCTCTCTGGTAGTATATGGCGGCGATGTGGCTTTAGCCGCTTTCGGCATCGTCGGCACCCTGGCCCAGCTATTGGTCATGCCCATTGTCGGATTATCTCAAGGGGCGCAGCCTATCATCGGTTACAATTACGGCGCGCGCCAGTATTACCGTGTGCGCGAAACTTTGAAAAAAGCTGTAATTTATTCCACTGTCTTATCCGTTATTTCCTGGGGAGCAATTCGTTTATTCAATGGCCAAATGGTGGGAATATTTATTTCTAATGAGCCGGAAACCACCGTTATGGCTACGCATGCGCTGCTGACATTTTTTGCGGTCATGTTCATTGTAGGCTTCCAAGTCGTTTGCTCCAGTTATTTCCAGGCTATCGGCAAACCGTTACAAGCTACTATATTGCTTTTGACCCGTCAGGTATTATTTCTTATCCCTTTATTGTTAATATTGCCCAGATACATAGGGTTGGAAGGAGTGTGGATTTCGCCGCCCATTTCAGATGTGGCCGCCACATTACTGACAGCGGTCTGTATTGTCTGGGAGTTGTGGAAAAGCGGTATGCTGTATCCCGAAAATAGTAAAAACAACGTCGGAACGCTGGGAAAGCCGTAAAAAATCACGGACACAGCCTTTCCGGAACATATGTTAGACCAACCTGTATCAAATTATCAAAAGTAAACGCTTTTTCAGCCGCAAAAGCTGGATTTACAGTGCCGCATATCAACAACAAAAAAATAAATATCATTAGCAATTCTTTGATTCTCACCGTCATTCACCCCGATAATTATATATATTTTTTTAAATGCTTGAGCGCCGCCTTTTCCAGCCGGGAAACCTGCGCCTGAGATATGCCTATTTCTTCAGCCACCTCCATCTGGGTTTTATCATGAAAAAAACGTAACGCCACGATATTTTTTTCTCTTTCGTTAAGCATTTTTAAAGCCTCATTAATGGTTATATTTTCCAATAAAGATTCGTCGCTGTTTTTAGAATCGCTTATTTGGTCCACCACGAGAATCGGGTCTCCGCCGTCAGTGAAAATAGGTTCAAAAATTGACACCGGCTCCTGGATAGCATCCAGGGCAAATACTACTTCCTCTCTGGAAACTTCCAGCTGTTCCGCTATTTGCGCCAGGGTAGGCTCAACGGAATTATCATTAGTCATTTTTTCCCTTATTTGCAGCGCTTTATAAGCAATATCCCGCAGCGACCTTGATACCCGCACTATGTTATTATCCCGCAGATAGCGTCTGATTTCACCGATAATCATTGGCACGGCATAAGTTGAAAAGCGGACATTTTGGCTCAGGTCGAAATTGTCAATGGCTTTGATAAGCCCTATACAGCCAACCTGGAATAAATCATCCACAAATTCCCCTCTATTGCTGAACCGCTGAATTACGCTCAGCACCAATCTTAAATTGCCGTGAATCAGTGTCTCCCGCGCTTCCTGGGCGCCATTCTGGACTTCAGCGAATAATTTTCTCATTTCATCATTTTTTAAAAACGGTAATTGGGAAGTATTTACATTACATATCTCCACTTTATTAATCAAAAACGTCACCCCTTATTTCATCTTTAACACTAATCCGCGATTAAATCCGTCTTGTGACCCGTAGGGTTATTCCCCGCGGCCGCCTGTACCCCGGAGGGGTATTATGTGACATAAAGCGGATCAGCCCGTCCCCCGGAAGAGAGGGACATACTGTTTTCCCAAGCCTCAGGCGAACAACATTTGCCCGTGCTTCAAGCGGAAAATAGTATAAGCCGGCTGTTATTAGATTATTTACTATCTCAGCTTTAATTATTCCCGAGATACAAAACCTTTATAAAATAACCGTTTTTGAAAAATCAGGGGTTTGCTTCCGTATTTATTCTATTTTTCTGATCTCCCGCCGCAATCTTTTCAATATTCTTTTTTCCAGCCGGGAAATGTAAGATTGCGAAATACCTAAAATATCAGCTACTTCTTTCTGGGTTTTTTCTTTTCCGTCCGCCAGCCCGAAACGCAATTGAATTATAATTTTTTCCCGCTTGTTCAATTTGTGCATCGCCTGGTGCAGCAGATTCTTTTCCACATCACTTTCCACTTTTTTATATATCATGTCGCCTTCCGTGCCCAATACATCTGACAGCAGCAGTTCATTGCCGTCCCAATCCACATTCAGCGGCTCATCCAAAGATATTTCCGTGCGGTTTTTTAAATTACGCCTCAAATACATCAGAATTTCGTTTTCTATGCAGCGGGACGCGTATGTGGCCAATTTAATGTTCTTTTTCGGATCAAAAGTATTGACCGCTTTTATAAGGCCGATAGTTCCTATAGAAACTAAATCTTCAATGTTAATGCCCGTGTTTTCAAATTTTTTGGCGATATATACTACCAACCGCAAATTATGTTCAATCAATCTGCGCTTGACTTCCATATCCCCCTGAGCTAAACGGCTGATTAAATCAATTTCTTCCTGTTTGCGCAGAGGCGGCGGCAAAATTTCAGTAGAACCAACATAATGAACATATTCCGGCCATATTTTTTTGAAGTAATATGTAAGCAGAACAGCTTTTAACCGGTAGTACCACTTATTCATAATATTCATTTTATCCTCCGTTTTCTTGCACTAAAGCAGCTGGTATCAACATTTGAAAACTGTTGTCATTACTTAACTTGTGCAGGCAAATCGCTATCACTACATCTTCTTTTTTTATCTCATGTCCTTCTTTGCCGATAAAAATCCGGTCCGCGCGTATCCCTAACATAATACCCGCTTTCCTGCCCACCGACGAATAAGGAATTACACGCAACCGGTTTTTCCAGGAACAATTTTCTATACCTTTTAATATACCTTCCCCATCGCCGTCTTTTTCGATAATTTCCTGTAAGTCGGACGGCATACATGTTTTCAGCAAATTATATTCGGCAACCACTACCGGCTTTCCGTTTAAGGGATCCCTCAAGCTGTTGCCGGTATCCAAAAGCCCGCTTCCGTTGCAGATAATTCCGGAAAACAGTAACCGGATTTTATAATTCAACCGATTGGGAATCACTCTTCTTTCCACATATTTATCAGCTCCTAAACCCAGCAAAATAAGCAGCATAATCCCCGCGAACATCAGATACCAGGTATTATCAACAGATTTCCCTTCACCGGACAGGGCCAGCCCCCAGACCGCTCCCGCCGTCACAAAACAAAGCAGATAAAAATATATCATTCCGCTTACCAACTGCCTTACCGATATTGGTTTAAGCCCTGTGTAAACTAAAAGCGCCGACATCAGTACCTTAGCCCCAGCACTATAATACCAGGCCGTCGGAAAGGCTATGATCCCGGTTCCATAAATCCCCCCCAGCAGCGCCGCTATTATCAATCGTCTGAGCCGCGGCTTTATCGCGCATAAACGGGCGCTTACCCATAATATCAATAAATCTAAAACAAAATTAATAAAGAAAGTCAGATCAGCATAAACCGTAACCTCGCTCATTTAAATACCTGAAAGATAAAAATTTCAATACATTTAACAATAATCTTTTTTATCTTTATGTTCACCTTTTCACAGTAATGCATACATATTTTACCAATAAATAATTATTAATTTTGTTACTTGAGGGAAGAAAAAATTTTTTAAAACTAACAAAAAATTAAAAAAACTGAGTTTTTTTACTCAGTTTTTTTATTAGCCTTTACTGTTATGAAAATTCATTTTATGTAATTAATTTTACGTATTAATAAGCACTCGCCGTTTCTTGAAGGGGATTTCCGCGGCGGGGGTTATTAGAGGCTCCTTTAAGGCTTGCCTCTCCTCAAAAAAGGCGGTATATCCAAATCCGACCTCTCGCTAAGCGGAGTTGCGGGATTTTCTTTACTGAAAAGACCCCGTTTGCGAAACGTACTCTCTGTCTCCGCCGCTTTTTCGCCAAAAGACGTTAAAGGACCTTTGCCGGCATTACCCGTCCTTTTAAACGGCATATCTATAAACGGCTGGGTACGGCCGGAACTAAACCCTGTAGCGATAACCGTTATCCTTACTTCTTCTCCCAGAGCCGGGTCAATATTAGCGCCGAATATAATATTAGCTTCTTCGTCAACAGCCTGATGAATAATATCGGCGGCTTCATGAATCTCAAATAATGTCAGGTTCTCTCCGCCGCTGACATTGAGCAATACTCCTTTCGAACCCTCAATAGAAGTTTCTAAAAGCGGACTGGAAATGGCCATTCTGGCTGCTTCGACCGCCCTGTTCTCTCCATGAGCCGCGCCTATGCCCATCAGAGCGGAGCCAGTATCTTTCATAATAGTCTGCACATCAGCAAAATCACAGTTTATTACTCCAGGCACAGCAATCAGATTAGATATACCTTGGACTCCTTGCCTTAAAATATCATCCGCAAT